>DATFDP010000016.1:0-40726 GCA_035252015.1 Terriglobales bacterium | reverse complement strand
GTTCAGCGGCATGTGCACTACCTGTGTGGACGGGTGCATCGGCATGTGCGAGATCGGCAAGTCCGCCTACCGCGGCGCCGAGATGATCTACCCGCAGCCGTTCGGCATCATCACCACCGCCTCGCAGAAGGACTACCCGGTTGATCTGTCGCACTTCACCATTCTCGGCCGCGCTACGGGCGCATGGGGCATGGAAGCGGACTCTAACCGCGCCCTGTTCCCGAACGTGGACCTGGAAGTCAGCATCGGCAAAGCGCCGGGCATCCGCTACAAACTGCCCTTTACGCTGGGCGCTATGGGCTCCACCAACGTGGCCAAGAACAACTGGCCGGGGCTGGCGGCGGGCGCAGCCATTACCGGCACGGTGATTGCCATCGGCGAAAACGTGGTCGGCATGGATATGGAGTCACGTTTTGAGAATGGAAAGGTTATCTCCAGCACCGACTTGGAGTGGCGCGTGAAGTGCTTCCGCGACTGGCAGCAGGATGGATATGGCGATGTAGCCGTGCAGGGCAACGTGGAAGACACCATGCTGGGCGTGCAGGAATATGCCATCGCCAAGCTGGGGGTGGAGACAGTCGAGCTCAAGTGGGGACAGGGCGCCAAGGACATCGGCGGCGAAGTGAAAATTCGCGACCTGGCCAAAGCGCAGGAACTGCAGAAGCGCGGCTACGTGGTGTTGCCCAATCCGTCGAACCATGTGGTGATCGAGGCTTTCAAGCGCGGCAGCTTCCATGAATTTGAGCGGCACTCGCGCGTGGGCATGGTGAGCAAAGAATCATTCCTGGCGCGCGTTGAGCAACTGCGTAAGGTAGGCGCGAAGCACATTTTCTTGAAGACCGGCGCTTACCGTCCTGCCGACCTGGCGCGAGCGGTGAAGTTCGCTTCGCTCGCCGAACTCGATCTGCTCACCGTGGACGCGGCCGGAGGCGGCACCGGCATGAGCCCGTGGCGCATGATGAACGAGTGGGGCGTGCCCGGAATCGAGTTGCACTCGCTGTTGCGCCAGTACCTGCAGCAACTGGAGAAGAAAGGCGCGTACATCCCCGGCGTGGCCGTGGCCGGCGGCTTCACCATGGAGGACCAGATTTTCAAGGGCTTCGCTCTGGGCGCGCCCTATGTCCAATTGATCGCCATGGCGCGCGCGCCGCTGGCTGCCGCTATGGTGGCCAAGACCATCGGCAAGTCCATGGAACAGCAGAGCCTGCCCATTTACATCGAGCGCTTCGGCACCACGGTGGACGAAGTTTTCGTCACAGCGCCCGAGTTGCGGCAGAAATTTGGCGACCGCTTCAACAAGCTGCCGGTGGGCGCCATCGGCTTCTACACTTACTATCAGCGGCTAGCGCAGGGGCTACGGCAACTGATGGCGGGGGCGCGCAAGTTTGCGGTGAAATACATTGACCGCAGCGACATCGCCGCGCTCACGCCCGAGGCTAGCTTCATAAGTGGCGTGCCGATGGTCAGCGATGTGGACCGGGAGGAGGCGGAGGCGATTCTGGCAGGCTAACAGGATAGCTGACAACAACCAAAACCGCAGAGGACGCCGAGTACACAAAGGAAATTTTCGAATGTCTTCCTTTGCGTCTGCGCGTTCCCGGCGGTTTTGATTTTCGTCCGCTTGGCTACTGGCTTTCGGCCAATCCTGGCGCGGGTTCCCCGGGCGTGGCCGCCATCACCGGGGTAACGGGTTCAATCGCCGCCGGGATTTGTGTGCGCTGGTACCAGGCTGTTTCTCCGGCACGCTGCCACAGCCGCGTGCCCAGCCAGAGCAGCATCCAGATTTCCAGCAGCACAAAGGAGAGGCCGGTCGCGGCGGATGGGGCCGTGGTCCAGATCCACAGAATAACTCCCATTCCAATAAGAGCTACCAGGCTGGGTACGAGATAGAGCGGGAACACGGCGCCGAAGTTTCCAAAGGTCATGCCGAATGCGCGCTTCAGCGCCCGGTGCATGGCACGCTCCCCAATTGCTACTGCGTGTACCTGGGCCACGTCGAACCACAGCCGCAGGCACATGGCGACAAACCAGATGACTACCGCGCCGATTACATCTACCCAGAAGCCCAGCTTCTCCGGCGCCGCATTGGTGGAGAGATCGCCCGACCAGTTCTTGATGGCGTTGGCCGCAATAGCCACCGGGATGAGCACGATCACAAACATGATCAGCAGGCGCACAAATCGCCAGAACCAGGCGCCGCTGGCCTGGAAGAAATCGGCGGCGGAAATCTTGTATGGGGAGCGGTACGCTTCAAGGATTCCGCCGGTGACGAACAGCATGAAAACGAAGAAGATGATGGCAAACGCGCTGATGCTCGGCGCCGCGCTGCCAAAGCCGATTCCCGGCTGCATGCCCAGTTCGATGTAACGTCCCAGGTTGAAGCCGTGGTAGAGCTGATCGGCGGCCAGGCTGTGGTCGAGCATACCCGACCAGCGTGCAACCATGCCGAACACGGAGAGATGGCCAAGCACCAGGTTGATGACGAACAGCCACCAGAGGATGCGCTGGTGGCGCCACAGGCGGCTGAATCCGTCAGACAGGAAGCTTTTTTCCATTGTGAAACACTTTAAATCAGCTGACCAGCTTAATGGCTAGCCAGCTGTGCCGCCCCTGAAGGGGCTCGAAATTAATTTGCAAACTCTACCCAGGTCTTACGCCCTAGGCTAAATTCTGTCTCGCCCTTCGGGCTGGGTGCATCTGTAGCTAACAAGACTTGCTCCCTTTGACCGCTCGACCAACTTCAGAATCTTCGTGCTTGCGCCATAAAACTTGTTACTTCTGCCTAAGACCGGTAGAAACGTAGCTTGTTGCGTCTCGTCTCTCCCGTTGGACTTTGACTGCAACGTCTCTACCGAACTGCTCCGAACTGGGTACAGGTACTGGGTACTGAGAACTGATTCACACCAGCCAGGCCAGCAACTGCGCGCACCACTGCGAAATAACTGTCCAATACATTGCCAGCTTGTGGTGCGGCGCCTGAACCGCCTTGCGGGTTCTGCTGTTGTTGAAAAAATCTTTATCCAGCCAGGCCTGGTGCTCCGGATCAATGTCGGCAGAGACAATGCGCGCCTTCTTATCATACTGGTAGCGCACCCAGCGGTCGCGACCGTCCCAGTGCTCGGTTACGGTTTCGCCGTTATCGAACTTGACCAGAACGTCCACGGGGCAGATGAAGTCGCCCTTGCGGTGTACCAGCACGGTGCTGTGGTACAGCGTTCCGCGCTTTTTGTCCTTCTGTGGATTCTTCTGGTACCAGTCTTCGCGGCCGGAGTGCACGCCCAGAATTTCGTAGTCCATCACCTGGCTGCCATACACGGCCTGGTCGTAGTACCAGCGCAAATCTCTTCCCGAAACCTCCTCTACAGTTTTCAGGAAATCTTCCTGCGTGGGATGGGTGAAGCGATAACGCATGAAGTAGGTGTGCAGCGCCCGCTGCATGGTCTGCTCCCCAATCACTTTCTCCAGCGTCAGCAGGACGGTCGCAGTTTTTCCATAGGTAATGCCGCCATAAGAGCTGCCATTCATGTATTGCCAGGCAAAGCGTGACATGGGGTCCTTGTCGGCCACGGAAGAATACATCAGGCGCTCGTAATCCTTTGCGCCCATGTGTGCGCCGAGCATATTCAGGATGGAAGTATCGTTTCCGTACAGCGAGTCCATGATTTTGACTTCGGTGTAGCTGTTGATGCCCTCATCCAGCCAAGCATTTTCGAATTCGTTGGTGGCCACCATGCCGTACCAGTATTGGTGGCCGAATTCGTGTTCCGTAACATCTTCAGGAAAGCGCAGACCGTTGGGCGCCCACCAGGTGGTGTCCGCTGTGAACAGCGTGGGGTACTCCATGCCGCCGGCCTGCAGGGCGCCGTGCGGTGGGTCCACCAGCGTGATCTGCTTGTAGGGGTAAGGCCCATACCATTTATCGAAACGGTCCAGCGTGCCTTCTAGCGCTTGCAGGTAGCGGGGCGCGCTGCTCATGTGCCCGGGCTGCACCAACATTCGTATGTTCACCGGCCCCATGCTGCCCTGAAAGCTGCCGGTGACCACCTGGTATTGGGGTTCGGCGGTCCAGGCAAAGTCGTGGATATCTTCCCCGTAAAAACTCACAGTCTTGGTCCGGTCGGGGTTATTCACGCTGGAGACTTCCACCCCGCTTGCGCCAACGACTTCGTTCTGGGGCAGGGTGAGCCTGACCTCGAAGGTGCCGAATTCGGCAAAAAATTCGGTATCGCGATGGAACTGGTGACAGTTCCAGGCGCCCTGCCACCACATGCCTATTTTGGGGAACCACTGGGCACCCATGATGAAATCGCGCTTGTAGCCGGTGCGGGCCAAAACCTCCGGCAGTTCATCGTGAAAAGCGATTTTGAACTGCACCACAGCCCCGGCCGGCACCGGCTTGGGCAGCTTCACCTGGAAGACGGTACGGTCGTCGGGATTGCCGTCGTCAGGCGAAATAAACCGCATTTGTGAGGTCAGATCGCCCACGCCCACCGCTTCCAGCGACTTCACTTCCGCAGCGCCGTAGTTTTTCTGCTTCCATTCAAAATCCGGATTGTACAGGTGGGTTTCACGGATGAATGTAGACTTCGGCTGGAAGGCATTCAGGTAAAGGTGGAAAGGAAATGTGTCTTGAGGCTTACCGGTGAAGTTGTGCCAGGTAAGCACTTCAGTAGCATCAACGGTGTGCTTTTGAGGGTTCACCCGGGCGTCAATGTTGTAGTCCAGCCAGCGCTGCGAGAGCGGCTTGTCGGAAAGCGTGGCCGAAGGCATCCGCTGGGCGGCCAGGGCCGCGGCAGCGCAGGCGATCACGATAGCGAGTAACACCCACCGGCGGGCCCGATGCATGCCTTATACCTCGCAAGGATAATTCTGGCGAGCCCAGCAGCTTACAACAATCAGAGCAGGCGGGGGAATCTCGGCGGTTCTTGGCCCAAGGGAAGGATCGCCTTAAAATCAAACACAAGTAATTCAGCACAGAGAGCCAGAGGCACGGAGAAACCATTGGGGAGTCAGGAGCCAGGAGTCAGGAGTCAGCCACCTGTTGGCCATAGTGAGTGTCCATTTCCAGCAGTCTCCTATTTTCATAGCAAGAATCCTGTTTCTATCATTTCCCAACGTGCCGACTCCCGACTCCTGATTGACTCCTGGTTTCGATTTCCGTTGTGTCTCTCTGTCTCTGTGGTGATCCTGGTTCTTGTCGGAGTGGCACAAGGCCAGGAAAAAGGCCCGCCGGTGCGAGTGAACGTGCTCAACGTCTGTACGCCCGGGGCAGCGGAGCAAAAAGAGATAAGTGACGCCCTGGCCCGCGTTCCCGGCAAGCCTCGCTGGGGGAGCGATTTTGAAGTGGCGCGCGGCCGCACCACTCTCACCCAGGATGCGGCGGCAGCTTTCACCGGCCGGCGCGGTGCCACTTCCGCTGCCGGCCCAATCTCGGACTGGGTACGTATTCGCCGCGAACTTTCCGCGGCTTCGCCCTTCCTCAACGCGCTCTACTCCTTCAGCGTGGACAGGGAACACATGGTGGAGACTTTGGTGTTTGCGGTGCGCGATCCCAAGGACTTGCTGCAGGTCTCACTCAGTGAAACGGTGTCCGCGGTTACCAGCCCCGCCGCTACCCTGGCTGCCGGCACTCCGCCCGACCATATCCGCCTGGAGCGGTTTGGCAAGCCTTCGGTGGTGCTGGCGCGCTGCGCCGGCGGGCCGGATGCGCCCAAGGTAGACCAAAGCGCCTACGAGCCACTATTCCAGCAGGCGGCCGCGATCCTGGGTACCTATCGCAGCGCGCTGGGGGCACGCCGCACCGTTCCGGAAGAACTGGCCAGAATTAACCCTATAAAATCCTCCCGAAAGTAGGGAACCGGCACCGGAAGGCGCAGAGCCCGAACTCGCTGCATCGAGCCACGCTTCCCTGTTTTGGAACTTGGTATTGTCATGGGAACACTTGAGGGATGGTTTCCGCCTCCTGCCTGCAATTCGGTTCCGAGCAAACTTAGAATGAGGAGCAGGGCACGCCTGTTCGTTGCTGACGGTGCTCGCAGCTTCGCGGCCGCAGCCAGACAGGAGCCCATGCTCGGAACCGAGGCCTGTCTTGGCACAGAAACACGACCTTAATTCAGCAACATCTCCGCCATCTGAAACCGTATCGCCCGCTTTAAGTGGCGATCTGCTGGCCGCGCTGCAGCAGGTGCAACAGGAACTGGAGACGGAACGAGCATTTTCCCGCGCCCTGATTGACAGTTTGCCGGTCCTGTTTATTGTGGTTGATAAGGAAGGCAGGTTTATCCACTGGAACAGAAAAATTGAGCAGGTTCTGCACTACTCTGCCGCGGAACTGGCTTCCGTAAGGGCCTTCGAAACGGTTGCCGAGGAAGGCCGCGAGCTCATGCGCAGCAAAGTCCGGGAGGCAGTGGAAAAAGGATTCTCTGAAGCTGAAACCGCGCTGCTTACCAAGGATGGCGTAAGAATTCAGTATTACCTGACCTCCGCCCCACTGCTCGTGGAGGGCAAGCCTTGCATTGCCGGCGTGGGCATTGACATCAGCGCGCGTAAAGCGGCGGAAGAACAGTTGCGCCAGTCCGAGGCTCGCTACCGTTTGCTGTTCGAACGCAGCCTGGCGGGAATTTTCCGTTACCAGACAGATAAGGGAGTGGTGGACTGTAATGAGGCCGCGATTCGCATTTTGGGCTTCTCCTCTCGCCAGGACTACATCGGGCAGAAGGTATCCAGCATTTTCGCCCAGCCTGAAGACTTAGCAACGGCCATGCAGGTGCTCGTAGAGAAAGGGGAGTTGACTAATTTCCAAGCCCTTCTACGCCGTCCCGATGGCACTTCCGTCTGGGTACTAGAAAACGTCACCGTCACGGAGCATCGGGATGGCAAACCCTTTGCCATGGAAGGCATGTTTGTTGACATCAGCGAATACAAGCGCACGGAAGCCGCCCTGCGGGAGAGTGAACAAAAATTCCGTGAGCTCGCGGAGAATATTCGCGAGGTATTCTTTGTATCCACACCTGAACCGTTTCGCGTTACCTATCTCAGCCCGGCATTCGAAGAAATCTGGGATCGTTCACGCGAGGACGTGTACAAAAATGCATATGCGTGGACTGATTCCATATATCCGGAGGAGCGGGAACAATCCCTCGCGGTGCTGGCGCGTTCCCAGAGAGGTGAACGCACCGAGATGGAGTACCGTATTGTTCGCCCCGACCAGTCAATTCGAATCATTCGCAACCGCACCTTTCCCGTCCGCGACGAACACGGCAATTTTCTGCGCGTGGTTGGCCTCGCTGAAGATGTCACGCAGCAGCGGCAAGTAGAAGCCGCCCTGCGCGACTCCGAGAATCGTATTGCGCTCAAGCACCGCATTGCGCACATCTGCCTCACCGTGCCCGACGACCAGATGTATGGCGAGGTGCTCAATGTCGTGCTTGAAGTAATGCACAGTTCCCAGGGGCTGTTCGGCTACATGGATGAGGATGGGGCGCTGGTGGTCCCGTCGCTAACCCGCGATATCTGGGAAAAGTGCCGGGTGGCCAATAAGAGCTTGCGCTTTGCCCGTGAGATTTGGGGCGGCATCTGGGGCCACAGCCTGATGGAGAAGAAAGCCATCTGCCACAACCAGCCGGGCAAGGTGCCGCATGGGCATGTGGCCATCTCTCGGTGCCTCAGCGTTCCGATTCTGCACAATAACGTTCTTATCGGGCTGCTCCTGGTAGCCAACAAGCCGGCTGACTACGATGAGTCTGACCTGGAGCGATTGCAGCATATTGCGGACTTCCTGGCACCAGTGTTGCATGCCCGCCTGCAGCGCGATGCCCAGGAGAGCGCGCGCAAGCGTGCCGAAGCTGAACTGATCCAGGCCAAGGAGGCCGCGGAATCGGCCAACCGCGCCAAAAGCGAATTCCTGGCCAACATGAGCCACGAAATCCGCACTCCCATCAACGGCATTCTGGGCATGACAGACCTGGCTCTCGATACCGATCTCAGCTGCGAGCAACGCGAGTACCTGGTCATGGCGAAGCAATCCGGCGAGGTGCTGCTGGACGTCATCAATGACATTCTCGATTTTTCCAAGGTGGAATCGGGCAAGCTGGACCTGGAGTGCATTGACTTCGATCTGGCCGACTGCCTAACCCAGGAGATGAATTCCCTGGCGTTGCGCGCGCATAGTAAGGGGCTGGAGCTGGCCTACCGCATTGCGCCGGAAGTTCCCGCGCGGGTAGCCGGCGACCCCTCGCGCCTGCGGCAGGTTGTTCTTAACCTCGTCAATAATGCGGTCAAGTTCACCGAACGCGGGGAAGTGGTTCTCTACGTGGAGCGGGAATGCCAGGACGAAAAGACGACGGAACTGCACTTCCGTGTGGTGGACACCGGCATCGGCATTCCCGCTGAAAAACAGAGATTGCTGTTCCAGGCATTTAGCCAAACGGATACCAGCATCAATCGAAAATTTGGCGGCACGGGCCTGGGATTAGCCATTTGTGCGCGGCTGGTCAGCCTGATGGGCGGCCACATCTGGGTGGAAAGCACTGAAGGGGTGGGCAGCACCTTCCATTTCGTCGTTCGCTTCGGCATCGCTGCAACCCTGTTGCCGGAGCCTGCGCCGGTAGACCTGAAGCAACTGCCGATTCTCATCGTGGACGACAACAGCACCAACCGGCAAATTCTCACCGAATACGCCCTGACTTGGGGCATGCGCCCGCTGGCGGTGGAGAACAGTCAGGCGGCTCTCGAGGCCCTGCGGACGGCACACTGGGCCGGAGCCCCTTTCCGAGTGCTGCTCATTGATTGTCGCATGCCGGGCATTGATGGCTTTACATTGGCGGAACGCGTGCAGAGCGACCCCGCACTGGCCGGGCCCATCATCATGATGCTCACCTCCGACGGGCAGCGCGGCGACGGCGCGCGTTGCCGTCAGATGGGCATTGGGGTCTATCTGGTAAAGCCGATCCACCGGCCCGACCTGCTGCGCGCCATCCGCCTCGTCCTGGGCCGTGCTCACGGGCAACAACCCGGGCTTATTACCCGCCACACCGTGCGTGAATCCCGGCGCAAGCTCTCCATGCTGGTCGCGGAAGACAATGCTGTGAACCGCACAGTTATCGTCAGCTTTCTCCAGAAAATGGGGCACGTTGTGACGGTCGCCGAGGACGGCGAACAGGTTCTGGCCCTGCTTAATGAGCGGCACTTCGACTTGTTGTTCATGGACGTGAGAATGCCCAAGCTGGATGGGCTATCAGCCACCAGGGAACTCCGTAGGCGGGAACAGGAGCTGGGAGGGCATCTCCCGGTGATTGCCATGACCGCGTCGGTTCTGCCCGAAGATCGCCAGAGCTGCCTGGCTGCCGGCATGGATACCTATATCTCCAAGCCGCTAAATTTCGGGGTGGTGGAGGAAGAAATTGAGCGTTTCTGCGGCCCGGGCTCGGTCCCGCAGACGCCCATGTAGGCGGACTTCCCATCCCTGGCCTCATGGGATGAAACCATGACACTTTTCCAAGTCTACGGGCATTATCCGGGGAGCTGAAACCAAATTCCCGCCGCACCATCTAAAATGTTCTCATCCATGAGCCAGGACATTCGCGATACCGTCATTATCGGCGCCGGCTGTGCCGGACTGACCGCGGCGATTTATGCCGCCCGCGCTAACCTAAAGCCGCTGGTGCTGCAGGGGCATGAGCCCGGCGGCCAGCTCTCGATGACCACACTGGTGGAGAATTTTCCCGGATTCCCAGAAGGAATTCAGGGGCCCGAGCTGATCGAAAACATGAAGAAGCAGGCAGCACGCTTCGGGGCGGAGTTCCACACCGGGCATCTGGCGCACACTGACCTGCGGCAGCGCCCTTTCGTGCTCGACCTGGGCAGAGAGAAGCTCCGCACCCGCACTCTCATTGTTGCCAGCGGCGCCTCCGCCCGCTGGCTGGGACTACCGCATGAACAGGCCCTCATCGGCCACGGCGTTTCCTCCTGCGCCACCTGCGACGGCTTTTTCTTCACCGGGAAGGAAGTGGCTGTGGTGGGCGGCGGCGATTCCGCTATGGAAGAAAGCCTGTTCCTCACCCGTTTCGCCAGGCGGGTGAGCATCATTCACCGCCGCGACCAGTTCCGCGCTTCCAAGATCATGCTGGAGCGCGCCCGGCAGAACGAGAGAATCCGCTTCATCACCGATACCGTAGTAGAGGACGTTTACGACGTCGGCAAGCAAGAGGTTACCGGCCTGAAGCTGCGCAACATGAAAACCGGGGCCATAAGCGATTTTCCTGCGAGCGCTCTGTTCCTGGCCATCGGCCACGTTCCCAACGCTGCCATGTTTGACGGGCAGCTCGAGAAGGATGCTGACGGCTACCTCAAAACCGAAAATTACGTGTTCACGCGCGTTCCCGGAGTTTTCGCCTGCGGCGATGTACAGGATCGCCGCTACCGTCAGGCCATTACCGCCTCCGGCAGCGGTTGCATGGCGGCCATGGAAGTGGAGAAGTTTCTGGAAGAGCACGGAAGGTAAAGCAGGAGTCAGGAGTCAGGACTCGAGAGCCAGTTCTCGATTAAGTGGTATTTCCAATTTTCCGACGACGAGGAGCGCTCAACCGTTCCGCCCACGACTCCGCCACTCGTACTGCAGCACTAAACAGAAGCTGATCAGCACCTTGCTGAATGTGAAAGTGCCGGCTCGCTGATCCCTGACTCCCGACTACTGACTCCTACTTTTACGCTCCTGGTATGGGCGCGCTCTTGGAGGAGGGACGGAACTGGATATCCAGGGGATAGTAAGGCAGAGCAACGTGCACAGTGTAGGTTACTGAGATAGCGAGGCTGCCACCGCCCCCCATACGCTGCACATTGATTTGATCTTGGCTGATGGGAATCTCCAACTCCTGCGCCTTCTTGTAAATGGTCGAACGGATCTCGTCCTCCGACTTGTTGCTGTAGGACTGCAGCACTGCCTCGTTCTGAATGGCGTCCTGGAACTGGTAATTGGCGAAAAACGGAGGCACAAGCTGGAAGCCGATATAGATTCCAACGGCAATCACCCCCAGCGCGACGAGCAATTTCAGTGTACGCACATGAACCCCGCTTCGGCCGCGGGGAGGGGCACTCTTACGAGTGAGCGGGCCGGAGAAGTTTCTCCAGATGACTGGTTATATCGCGGATATTAACATCGAGCATCTGGTGTGTCGAGCGGGGAACGACCTCGACTATGCCTTCGGTAACCTTTTTGCCTACATTTACACGGAAGGGTATGCCCACAAGGTCAGCATCTTTGAATTTCACCCCTGGTCTTTCGTCACGATCGTCCAATAAAACATCGAATCCCGCCCCCGCCAACTGCTCCGCGATTTGCACCGAGGTGGAAAGCAGCGCGGCGTCCTTCACGTTAGTGGGCGTTATCACCACTTCGAAAGGCGCAATGGTGGCCGGCAGCCAAAAGCCGTCATTGTCGTGGCACTGCTCCACCGCCGCCGTCAAAATGCGCTCGATGCCGATCCCGTAACAGCCCATGATGGGCGCTACTTCCTTGCCGTTCTGGTCCAGCACCCGCGCTCCCATAGACACGGTGTACTTGTCGCCTAGCTTGAAGATATGCCCGATCTCCATTGCCTTGGCGACCTTCAATGGCGTTCCGCAATTAGGACATCCTTCGCCTTCGTCCACACTGCGCAGGTCCGCCCACTCGGAAACCGTGAAGTCCCGCTCCGGCGTCACATTGCGCAGGTGATAATCCTCTTTGTTGGCGCCCGCGATCAGGTTCTTGCGCCCCAGCAGCGCCCGGTCCACCAACACCCGCGCCTTGATGCCCTTAAAGCTCCGAGCTTCGGAGCCGATGGGCCCCAGGAAACCCGCGGGCGAGCCAAACACTTCCTGGATTTCCTCCGGGTGCATGGGACGAAACTGCGCCCCCGCCAGCGCGGTTGTCAGCTTGGCCTCGTTCAGAGTGTGGTCGCCGCGCAGGAAAAGAATCACCGGAACTTCGTGCGGCTTCTCTGCTCCGCTTTTGGTTTCCGTGGCCATCATGGCCAGAGTCTTGATTTTGTTCTTGGGCGAGACTCCCAGGTAGTTCGCCACCTCCTCCACGGTCTTGAGACCGGGCGTGTGCACCGGTTCCGGCTTACCGCTACCGGTGGCTTCGTAATCAGGCACCGGCTCCAGTCGCGACGTGGCCTTCTCCAGGTTGGCAGCATAGCGGCATTTGGGACAGCTGACGATGAAGTCTTCGCCGGCGTCGGTGTAGACCACGAACTCGTTGGATTGCGATCCACCCATGCCCCCTGAATGCGCTTCCACCACCACGTACTGCAGGCCGCAGCGGTCAAATATCCGGCAGTAGGTTTCGTAGTGCTTCTTGTAGGAAAGGTCCAGGCCGGCCGCATCCAGGTCAAAGGAATACGAGTCCTTCATGGTGAACTGGCGCACCCGCAGCAGCCCCGCTTTGGGACGGGGCTCGTCGCGGAATTTGGATTGGATCTGGTACCAGATTTGCGGCAGCTGCTTGTAGCTGCGCAGCTCTTTGCGGGCGATCTCGGTCATGACCTCCTCTTCGGTTGGGCCCAGGCAAAGATCCCCGCCTTTGCGGTCCTTGAGGCGAAACAGGATCTCGCCCCAGGTGGCCCAGCGCCCACTGGCTTCCCACAACTCCCGCGGATGAAGAGCCGGCAGGTAATACTCCTGCCCGATCTTGTCCATTTCCTGGCGCACGATGGCCGTGATTTTCAGCATGGAGCGGTAGCCCATGAAAAGGTAGGAGTAGATCCCGGCCGAGAGCTGGCGGATGTAGCCCGCCCGCAGCAGGTATTTGTGGCTGGCGACTTCGGCATCAGCCGGGGCCTCGCGCAGGGTAGGAATGAATAGTTGTGACCAGCGGTGCATGAATTGGCGTCCTTGATAAAGGAAAATAGATATTGTAATTGAGTATGAGCGATTAGCGAGGCAACGATGCGTGGTCCGGACCTGCGGCCTCAGACTCTGCGTGTTCGTGGTGAGGTGCGAAGGGCACAGCACAAGAGAACTACAAACCCGACATTGCTCGACCCAATTTAGAACTCAAGCTCGACAAATCTGTAGGTCCCTTCAGTTATGGAATGCCTGATTATGATTTGAATGGAGAGGCTATCGATCCACCCTTTGGAAAATTAGAATACATATCAAAAGAAAACGGCTGCTGTTGGTAATCCCAACGTTCGCGTTGCCTCTGCTCCAGCGCCGCAGGGCTGGAACAGCTTTCACGGCGTCAGCCCTGGAACGATGGCCAATAAAGAATCGGAGCCCCTCTCTGGGGCGGCACCAGCACGCCCGACAAAGCTGCGCTTGGTGATTTCTGGCTCAGCGTCAAAATGAAGATGCTCCGCACTATTGACTTGAAACCTCCACAGCCTCAGCCCGAAGGGCGAAACAGCTTTTAGCCCAGGGCGTCAGCCCTGGGGACCAGCAAGCTAAGACTTCAGAGCCCCTTCAGGGGCGGCACTAACCTCCTACATAGGCGGGACCACATTCGATGCCGTGTTTGTGGAGAAATGCGCGAAACTCGGCGGCGAAATCCCTGCTGGCGTGATGTTCGGCTTGATGCTCAACATATTTCACTACGGCGTCGAGATTCGATGCGCTCACGCTGAATGCGCCGTAACCATCTTGCCAAGCGAACAGGTGTCCAGTTTCGTTCATCCATTTTGACGAATTCGCCTTGATCACTCCAACGGCGTGAGCCAGTGAGAGTTTGGGCGGCAGGGCCATCACCAGGTGCACATGGTCCTCGGTGCCGCCAATGGCTAGCAACTGGATGCCGTAGTTGCGTGCAATGCCATGGATATATGCCCAGAGGTTTGGCTGAATAGGCGCAAGGAGTTTCCTGTGGCGTTGGCGAGTGGAGAAGATAACGTGCACGTAGTTTCGTGCGTACGCGTGCGACATGGTGTCGCCCCTGAAGGGGCTTTCAATTAATTACGGCGCTCCCAGGGCTTACGCCCTGGGCTAAGAGCCGTTTCGCCCTGTAGGGCTGATGGCTCGGTTAATGTGACGAATTTTCCTTACCAGCGGTGAAAAATCGCGCGTCTCTAGAATCCCTCTTTTCAAATAATAAGTCGCTGCTCGGTAACCGCAGCGATGGGCCAGTGCATATTTCGCGGGGTTAAGTCCCAAATTGGCAATCATTGAATGTCTGAAGGTCGCACTCAATACCTCGCTGCCTGAATGACTTAATCCTCGCCGGTTTGCTACCATCTTGCTTCCATGAAATCCACTGCCCGAGCTAAATCCACCGGCGAAAATGTGGTGCGCATCGAGGCTGAGGCTCTCCTCGCCCTGGCTGATCGGCTGGCCGGACCAATGGCTCAAGCCTTTCAACACGCCGTGGAATTGCTCTTCAGCTGCGCCGGACGCGTGGTGGTTACGGGCCTGGGCAAGAGCGGCCTGGTGGCGCGCAAGCTGGCCGCCACGCTAAGTTCTACGGGCACGCCGGCTCTATTTCTCCATCCCGCGGAGGCGCTGCACGGCGATCTGGGCATGCTGGTGCGCGGCGACGTGGTAATCGCGCTCTCCGCCAGCGGTGAGACAGAAGAGATTCTGCAGCTGCTGGCAACCATGAAGCGCCTGCAGATCCCGCTGATTAGTCTGACCTGCGACCGGCTCTATGCGAATTCGCGGGCGGCGGCGCCCCAGAACACGCAAAAGCAGCGCGTTCTGGGAACCCCGGCGCCCGCGCCACAAGGAAAGGCTTCCACACTCGCCGCGGCTGCCGATGTGGCTCTGGATTGCTCGGTGGATAAAGAAGCCTGTTCGCTGGGCCTGGCACCCACGGCGTCCACCACGACCATGCTGGCCCTGGGTGACGCCCTGGCCATGGCCCTGGCCGAACATCGTGGCTTCAAAGAGGAAGACTTCGCGGACCTTCACCCCGGCGGCAAGTTGGGCAAGCGCCTGGCCCGCGTGGAGAACCTGATGCACACCGGCGACACCGTGCCCCGCGTGGCGCCGACCACGAAAATGCCCGACGTCATCTACGAGATGTCGCGCAAAAAGCTGGGAGTGACCACCGTGGTAGACGGCGGGTGCCTGCTGGGCATAATCAGCGATGGGGACCTGCGCCGCTTGCTGGAGCGCCGCGGCAAGGATGTGCTCGACCTCACCGCCGCCGACTGCATGACCCGCAACCCCAAAGTCATCGCCCCTGAGCAGTTCGCCGCCGCCGCCCTCGCTATCATGGAGGAGAAAAAAATAACTTCTTTACCGGTGGTGGATGCCCATGGTCAGTTGCAGGGCATCATCCATCTGCACGATTTGTGGGAAACGCAGATGGTTTAACGGCAGGAGCACTAGACAGTGGTCAGGAGTCAGGTACATCGAGCACCTGCTGATTCCTGACCTCCGACAACTTACTATTGTGTCTAGAGGCGTCGCGCTCGGCATTTGGCAGTGCAGAGGATCGTTCCATTTGTACCGAAGAGGAGCGCGGCTCGCCAACTGCTACTTGCTAAGTGCGCGAATTGCTACGCGTGCTGACTCTGACTACTAACTCCCGACTCCCGCTTCTCAAAAGTGCTCTTCCACCACCGCCACTGGCACGCTTCCGTCCTGCTTCGCGATGAGCTTGTCCCAGGGGCTGCTGCGCCAATTATCTTTGACCTTAGCCACGCTGCTCCATTCAGGAAGCCGGAGCAGCAATCTGCCGGCCATGGCCTGTACATAGGGTTCGTACATACTGCGCAGCGCCAGCAGTTTGCGATCGGCTTCTTCTCCGGCCCGTAATTGCAGGCCATTCGCCGCCAGTGCCTGGCGCATGCTAACTAGTTCCTGCGCGGACAGACGATCGGTGGCGTGGGCGTCATAGCGTGCCGCAACCACTTGCGCCAGGTCTACCACAGCATGTCGAGCCATGGCGAACGTCAGCCGCGCCTGGTTACTGGCTATACCGTCAATGCCGACGATGGTCAGCGCGCTCACATCCAGGATGGTAGTGAGCGCTCCCAGCCACGACTGGTTGATGTGCTGAGAACGAAACAGGGCCAGCACGGGATAGGAAATGTGGCTTTCCAGCACCTCCGCCGCCCAGTGCTCCCATTCGTGCAGAAAGCGGTCCAGCAGGGGCTGGTTGTGCGCCCCTGCCATGCGCGAAAGAAATTCCTGCGCGCTCGGCGGCGAACCGGCGCGCGCGTCCAGCAGCGAGATTTCCACTTCCCGCCGTGAGAACGAGCCGTAGATCACCGGCAGGTAGCCGATGACCATGGCCAGAAAACCAAAGCCGACACCGGATTCCAGCACCGCCAAGGCCCGAGCTGCGCCCGAGAGCGGCACGGCATCGCCATATCCCAAAGTGAAAAAGGTGGTGCCGCTGAAGTACACCAGGCCGCCGACATCTGGCCGTCCCGCCGGCCAGTGCACCTGCGCCCCATCACCGTACTGCAGCAGAGCAAAGCCGACGATCAGTGCGAATGCCCACAAAGCCAGCAGGACAATCAACGACAGCGGCCCAAAGTAGCTGAGGTAGGATTCGCGCCGCCTTGGCGAGGGGACAAATCGGGCCATAGCAGCCCAGGGCCGCCACGTAACTCGGTAAAACAGCGCGGTGAAGCGAAACGAGCGCGTGACCCGCCGAGGCAGAACGATGGTTTCAAACGCGTCTAACAGGATGGCGAAAACCAGAATGCTGCCCGCTACAAGAGCCAGGATTTTCATGATAGTTGGTCAATTGTAGATGCGCGCTCCGCGCATGGGTAGGGAGCCCCGGGAGACAAGGCAACCAGGGCGCGCTTAAGAACGTTCTTCCGCCATTTCTAGCGCCCGCTGGATGGCTTCCAGCTGGCCCTCGGTCAGGGTGAGAAACTCAAATCCGTGGCGGAATCCGCTGCGGTAGCGTACTACGGCCCGCAACTTGGTGGGCATTACCGTCGCGGGCAGGGTAAATTCCAGCGAGGCAACTTCCCCCGGCTGCAGCTCGCCGGTCAGCGTAGCGCTCATCCCGTCCTGCCCTAATTCGTTGGAGCGTCCCCATAGGGAGTCCACCACTCCATCGCGAAACACTTGCACCGCAACCCTAATGTTCAGGTTGTAGCGGGGATAGCGCCGTGGTTCTCTGCTGGCATTGGCGTTCGGACCGGGAACTCCATCCGTCCTGTCCACTGCTCGCCTTTCCCGGCTGCCGGCCTAGGGGTATTCAGTTGCCGTGTAATGCGTATCCAGGTTCCAGGGGCAGCTTGCCCCCTACTCGCAGCACGTCAATTCCTCCGGTGATGGAATACACGTCCACCAATCCGATTCCTCCCGGCATGGCCTCCACTTTCTTTACTACCGAATCGTCGGATTCCACCACCACGATGGCGGGATGGTCGGTACGGCCGTGATTGGCGGCGGCAAACAGCTGATTCACTTCTTCCGCCGTCATTCCGTACACCTTTTGCAACACGATGCGCATTTCTGGCGAAGCGGGCGAGCGTGTGATCAGGGTCACCGGCCTGCCGTTCGGCCAATGGCCCATCTGTCCTTTGCAAATCTTCACCAGGTCCGGGAAGCTAAGGCCTTTGAGGCTGTTTCCTTTGTTGGAGATGAGCGCCATATCCTTGGCTAGCGCCGACTGCGCGCACACCAGTGCCAAACCCAAGATCCACGGCAAGCAATGAAGGCGCATCATCTCTCCGGAGAAATTAGCCGGATTATAGCCCTATCTTGTTGCTGGGCATAAGATTCCGAAGGTCATGTCCGCCCAGGGGAACAAAGAGAGTACTCACTTACGGGGGAGGCTTGGAATGCTAAAGCGCGCATTTCTGCGGGCTTTGTGGTTAGGCTGGGTCCTGGGGACAGTTTACAGGGTACAAAGTACTCACCTACCGATTCCTCGCTGCTTGCCGGCTACTCCGTAGAGCTTCGCAGCGTTGTCAAACAGCACCATATGCGCCAGTTGCAGCGCTCGGGCGCGGCTGATTTCCCCGTCCTGCATCATGCCGGTGAGCGCCAGTGCCAGCGCCTGGCGGCCGGTGGTGGCGATCATGTACCCGATGGAATCCCAGTCGTACTCGGGCGAATTCCCGGGATAGAGGTCGGTGCCGAACATCACCTTTTCCGGATACCACTCCAGCCAGTCGCGAATCACGTAGCTCAGCGCACGCGGTGAAAGCATCCAGTCCTGCTCAGAGAAGTCGGTGTAGACATTGGGTTTACCCAGCAGGAACGCAGTTTGCTTCGAATATGGCCCCGAACCTCCATGCAGCAGCACAAACTTCGTGCGCCGCAGGGTGGGATCATCGAGCACCGAATCCAGCAGTTCGGGGTTTGACCCGGCAATGTCGAAATAACCCCCGCAACCCGCCCCGGTGTGAATGTGTACCGCCAATCCCAGCCGTCCTGCCTCGCGCGCGATTTCACGGAATAGAACGTCTTGCAGCGCCAGATAGTCGCCTTTCGGCGGCGTGCCGCCCGCCGCGTAATGCCCATATACCTGCTCCGCCTGTTGGCGGTTTGGCTCGCCGAAGTTCAGCGTCCGCAGATATGCCACTTCAAACTTAATCGCCACGGCTCCTGCTTTTTTCTGGCGCTCCAACGTGGGTATAACCACCCTAGCCAGGTAATCTTCCAGAGTCGCCGGAGGCGCACTCAGGCCGGAGTCCTTCAAATAGCGCTGCAGAAGCATCTCTTCCCGGCTAAAGAAAAATTTGCGGTCAGGAGTTTCGCTGGCCAGCCCGTGATTGTTCAGCGGCACGAGCAGCGCGTCGTCATAGGGCACCCACAGGAAGCGCGGGCCCGCCAGCCCCGGCCCCATGGCGATGCGGTTGGCCAGCATATAGCGAATGTTCAGCCTATCCAGCACCCAGGAGGGGAAGTTGTTGCCTTGCTCCCGCTGCACTCGCTGGCGCGCCGCGCGCAGCTCCCGCACGTGGTCCGGTGACTTATCGCTGTATTTGTATCCGTACAGCTCCTTCCAAGCCTGCAGAAACAAGGGATTATCTGGCCGCACCATGGCAGGATCTGCGGTCGGTTCCAGGGGCGCGCAGGGCAAGGCGTCGTAATCATCGTCTTTGTCTTCCGGCGCCACCAGCTTGGGTATGTGGGTATGGTCATCAATCGCCAGAATGCGGTTGATCTCCTGCATCAGCTGTGGGTCGGGAGCTGTCTGCGCCCACGCGCCCATCGCCAGTGCCATAACCGTTGCGACCAGCGTGACTGCCATCTTCTGCATTGCTCACCTCGTCCAGCCATTTCCGCTTTATCACGAAATTCGAAACTCTGAACCTTGAAGGCGGTGAAACCTTGAAACTTCGCCTGCTCTTTTCCTTTACAATGCCCTCAATCCCGTTCCCCAAGGCTCAGGCGGCCCATGCTGCGGTTCCCATCTCGCCGGTCAGCGATTTTCGCTTTCCTGGTGTTGTTCTGGGCTGGCGCTTTTGCGCAGGCTCCGCCGGGGCTCAAGGTTATAGTGCACGACGAAAACGGTGTCGCGCAGCGCTCGGTGCAGGTCACCATGCAGCCTGCCGGTAGCGCCGCCGTTTTCAAACAGGAAACGGACTTCGCCGGCCGTTCCCCGTTCCCCGGCCTGCCTCCTGGAGCCTACCAGTTGCACGCCGAAAAGGAAGGGTTCTACGCCGTTACCCAGACCGTGCAAGTGGGCGCCGCTACCAGCACCATCGAAATCGAACTCCATCACCTGCAGGAGGTCAAGGAGGAGGTCAATGTGGTGGAGTCGTCGCCGGCCATTGACCCGGAGAAGATTGCCGACACCCGCACTCTTTCCGGCCTCGACGTTATCAACATCCCTTATCCCGTTACGCGCGATTACCGCAACATCCTCCCCTATATCCCCGGCGTGGTGCAGGACAGCTCGGGACAGCCACACGTCGTGGGCGGCCACACTTACGAGACGCTCGATACCATGGACGGCTTCGACATCACCGATCCGGTGAACGGCACGCTGCAAACGCGCGTCTCTACAGACGCTATTCGTTCCATTGACGTGCAGAGCAGCCGCTACTCCGCCGAGTTCGGCCGCTCTTCCGCCGGCGTGCTCAACCTCACCACCGGGATCGGCGACGATCATCTGCGGTATTCCGGCACCAACTTCCTGCCCTCATTCAAATTCATCCGCGGCATCAATCTGGACAAGTGGACGCCCCGTTTCACCGTTTCCGGCCCGCTCAAGAAGGGCAAAATCTGGTTCTACGAAGCCGAGGATTTCGAATACGATTACAACCTGATTCGCGACCTGCCCGCCAACGCCGACCAGGCGCCGCTCTGGCGCTTCAGCAACCTCGTCAAGCTGCAGACCAACATTACCCGCTCCAACATCCTGACCAGCAGCCTCCTGTTCAATCGCTTCAAATACAGCCACGCCGGCCTCTCCCTGTTCAATCCGCTGAACGCCACCACCAACCAGGATGAGACCGGCTATCTAGCCACCTTCAAGGACCAGCACTACTTTGCCAACGGCACTCTGCTGGAAAATGGCCTCGCGTTATTCGAGCAGGAGCTCGACATTCTGCCCCTGGGCAATCAGCCGTTCATCGTTTCTCCCGGCCTGGTCAGCGGGAATTTCTACCGCACTACCTTGGGCCGTTCCCGGCGTTTGCAATGGATCACCAACGTCTATCTGCGCCCCCGCACCTGGCACGGCCGGCACGAGCTTAAATTCGGCATGGACGCCGATCGCGTGGTGTACCACGAGTTTGACGATCGAACTCCCATCCGCACCTTCGGCGAAAACGGAACACTGCTGCGCCAGACCCTGTTTCCTGGTGAAACCATCGCCCTGCGCAAAAACAACCTGCAGGGCAGCGCCTACGCCCAGGACCGCTGGTCGCCTTCCGACCGGCTGCTCATCGAAGCGGGTTTACGTTTTGATGCCGACGAGATCGTGCGCCGCATCCTGGCTTCACCCCGCATCGCCGGCACCTACATGCTGACCAGCGACGGCGAAACCAAGCTCTCCGGCGGTTTTGGCGTTTTCTATGACGCCACCAATCTCAGTCTGGTCAGCTTGCCGCTTTCCGGCACTCGCCTCGATTACTACTACGGCACGAACGGAGCCCTGCTGCGCGCGCCAGTGCTTACCCAGTTCTTTCTGAATCAGAACACCCTGCGCGAGCCGCGTTTTGTCAACTGGAGCCTCAGCCTGGAGCGCCGTTTGCCTGGAGATGTGTATGCCACAGTCGAGTACCTGCAGCGCCGCGGCACCGATGGCTTTGTATTTCTGCCCGAGCCTCCCCTGGCAGGACTCATCGGCGGCTCCTTCCTCATGAGCAACGTTCGCCAGGACCACTCCAGTTCCCTGCAGTTCATCGTGCGCCACACCTTCCGCAAAACTTATCCGCTCATGGCGTCCTATACCCACTCCCGCAGCATCACCAACGCTGTCCTCACCTACAGCATTGATAATCTCAGCAGCGGACTCGAGGGTCCCGGCCCATACGCCTGGGATGCGCCCAACCGCTTTCTGGCTTGGGGCATGGCCCCTTTGCCCAGCCTGCCGCTGATCCACAAGCTCGATTTTGCCTACTCTCTCGACTGGCGCACCGGGTATCCTTTTTCCATCGTCAACCAGGAACAACAGTTTCTGCAGCCGCTGAACAACCTGCGTTTTCCGCGCTTCTTCTCTTTCAGTCCGTACATCGAAAAGCGCTTCACCCTGCGCAACTACAATTTCGCCCTGCGCGGCGGCTTCGATAACGTCACTAACAGCCGTAATCCTGGCGCCGTTAACAACAATATCAGCTCGCCCAATTTCCTCACCTTCAGCAACTTCGATCGCCGCACCTTCGTCGCCCGCATACGCTTCCTGGGCAAGAAGAAATAAATTTTCAGCGCAAGATTCACAGAAAGCGCAATCTAGGTACTGGACCAGTACTGGGAACTCTCATCTTTGTTAGAATCAAGAATTGTCTTCGATCATCTGAACTCACTGGAGGAAGATATGGCTCACGAACTGCCCCCTTTGCCGTATGACTACTCAGCCCTGGAGCCTCATATTGACTCGCAGACCATGCATCTGCACCATGACGGTCACCATGCGGCCTATGTCAAAAACCTGAACGCAGCCCTGGAAAAACATCCCGACCTGCAGAAGAAACCAGCCGACGAGCTGTTGCGGAACATAAACAGCATTCCGGAGGATATCCGCACCGCCGTACGCAACAACGGCGGCGGCCACGTGAACCACAGCATGTTCTGGCGCATCATGAAGTCCAAAGGCGGCGGCGAACCCACCGGCAAGCTCGCCGAAGCCATCAAGAAGACTTTCGGCAACTTCGCTGATTTCCAGAAGCAGTTTAACGATGCCGGCACCAAGCTGTTTGGCAGCGGCTGGGTGTGGCTGGTGCGCGCTCAGGGAAGCAAGCTGCAGATTGTCACTACTCCCAACCAGAACAACCCGCTCTCCGACGGAAACTTCCCCATCATGGGCAACGACGTCTGGGAGCATGCCTACTATCTCAAGTACAACAATCGCCGCGCCGAGTACCTGACTGCCTGGTGGAACGTGCTCAACTGGGCGGAAATCAACCAGCGCTTCGAGCACAGCGAGTCCGGCGTGCACGAACCGGCGCTGGCCCACCGGTAAGTTGTGTGTCATCCCGGGCGAGCCGGCGCCGAGCTTTGCGAGGCGCCGGCAAGTCGAGGGACCTTGTGCCTTATGCAAGCTATCACCATCGTCCCCCGCACGCCCCACAGCACCCAGCTGCGCGACGTCCCCAAACCCTCCCTGGACTCCGTCACCAACGGCCGCGGCGTACTGGTGAAAATCATCCGCGTGGGCGTGGATGGCACCGACCACGAACTGCAGGATGGCCTCTATGGCGCGCCACCTTCCAACTTCGACTACCTCATTGAAGGCCACGAGAGTTTTGGCCAGGTGGAGGCGGTCGGCCCCAACGTGCACGAACTCGAGGCCGGGGACTACGTGGTCGCCACCGTGCGCCGCCCCGGCTCCAGCATTTACGACCGCGTCGGCGAATATGACTTCACCACCGACGACACCTACTATGAGCGCGGCATTAACCTGCTGCACGGCTTCCTCACCGAGTTCTACGTGGACCAGCCCGAATACATCGTGCGCATCCCTTCCGGCCTGAAGGACGTTGCCGTGCTGCTGGAGCCGACTTCCATCGTGGAAAAGGGTATTGCCCAGGCCTACGAAATTCAGCGCCGCCTCAAGGTGTGGCAACCCCGCCGCGCCCTGGTGATGGGCTCCGGCTCCATCGGCCTGCTGGCCACGCTCGCCCTTGTTCTGCGCGGCATCGACGTCACCGTGCTGGGCAAGGATCACAAGCCCTACCTCAACTCTGACCTCATCGGGGAGATCGGTGCCTTCTACGAATCCACCGACAAGCTTTCCATTCCTGATGCTGCCCGCCAGCGCGGCCCCTTTGACATTATTCTGGAATGCACCGGTTACTCCCCCGTTGCATTCGAGTGCATGCAGGCGCTGGGCAAAAATGGTGTGCTGGTGCTGGCCAGCGTAACCGGCGGCAATCGCACCATCACCGTCCCCTCCGACCAGATTAATCTGGGATTCGTGCTGGGCAACAAGGTGATGGTGGGCACGGTCAACGCCAACCGCACCTTTTTTGAGATGGGTGTGGAAGATATGGCATTGGCGGCGGTCGAATTTCCCGGCTGGCTCACGCGCCTGATCACCACTCGCGTCCAAGGCCTGCAGAATTACAAAGACCTGTTCGCCAAAATGTCCGCCCCCGGCCAGATCAAGGTGGTGTGCGAAGTCGCTTCCTAGGATTAGCGACTGTTCAGATCTGGGCGGCCTCTCGCGCAAGTTCGCCACCCAAAATACGTCGCGCGGTTCTCTCCTCCTGCTTCCAGCCCCCGATCCCCTCCGCGAGTTCTCGGGTATTTCTCCTATTCCTGCCGTAACGTGAGGTTTTAGCAGGTTCAGTGTTGCCGTTCCTTGCTTACTCTCCTAAGATTTGGAAGTGATTTTCCAAAAACCGTGGGCCGAACCTTGCAAAGGACCGTTGTTTTCTGCAGTGGTGCTTCTCGCGCTGTTGCTGGGCCTTCCTGTGCCGTCTCCTGCGGTAGTGACCTCGCAGGCCCAGTGTCCGGGTGCGGTTGCCATCACCTCCTTCAAGCTGCAGGTGGACCCGGTGGGTAGCGGCGCGCCGCTTCCCGTCAGCGCCATCAACCTGATCCAGCCCGGCGAAAAGCTGCACTACGAGCCCGTCCGCTTGCCCACGAAATATAAGGACAAAGCTAAGGTCGCGGTGGTGCTTGCGCCCACGTCGGCCTACGGTTCTGATCAGATCGAAGTGCTGGCGCCGAAGCCGGCCAGCGCTGCCGCCGATTGGCCCGTACCTATTCGCGCCTCAGTGGTTGGATTGGTCTTCGGCGAACGCGGCATTGACGTCAAGCGGGTGAACTCGCTGGTCAAGGAGAATCCGGAAATCATCTCCCAGCTCGCCGACTACGCCCAGCGCACCACCACCGTAGAAGCGCTGGTGAAGACTTTGTCGGATTACGAGCAATCGCCTCCCGGCAGCACCGACCTGCAATCCGCGCTGCACGGCTTCTCTTCGCAATACGGAGTTGCCGTGCCTCGCCTTGAATCGGGCGCTCCGCCCGACCAGGCTGCGGGCCAACTGCTGCAGGCCGCCGTGCCCGCTTTCAAAAGTGATTCCGGCGCGCCTCCCAGCCTGGCTCAGGGCTCTACCGGACTGGCGGCCTCGGTGGCTTCCATGTTCTTCGGCTCGCCCGTCATGCTGGCCGCTGGCGGCACCGCTCTCTTCGAAAACCTGCACAGCAGCCTTTTTCCCGGCATGGAGTTCCGCCCCGCCTTCGCGCAAGCTCTGCCTGCCGAAGCTTTTGCCCTCTGCGCCGCCAACCGCAAACCTTCGCGCCTGCACATCGGCTATTTGTGGATGGTGCGCGTGCCCGACGCCGCGCCTCCTTCGGTCATCCTGGCTCAGCCGGCGATTGTGCCCCAAGGCTGGACGCCCACCGTAAAAGCCTCCACTCCCAGCGTCTCTCAGTTGCGCCTGGTGGCGCGCGCGCGCGACTGGCGGCTCGTGGGCAATGGCCACGCCATACCCATTCCGGTGAAAGTCGCGGCCAATCCGGCACAGGCTTCCCTTCAGCTCGACCTGGCGCATGCGAAAATTTTGCCCGGCAAGTACCAGCTGGTGGCCAATTGGGATTGGACGCCACTGCCTATCTCCGGCACCGTGGAAGTGCGCCCCTTCGCCGATTTCAACGCCGTCAACCTCACGCCGCAATCGCAGGACCGGCTGGTTACCGGCGCTGGCACGGTGCCCCTGCAGCTCACCGGCGCCGATTTCGAATTCATCAGAGGTGTGACCCTGCAGAACGCAAATCGCGGAAAAGCCTCTGCCACGCCAGTGCATTTTTCATTGCCCCCCGCGGATGAAAGCGGCCAGAAGCGCATCCTCGATCTCGACGTGAACACCGCTTCCCTGCAACCTGGCCCTTACCTGCTCGCTCTCACTCAGCTGAACGGCTCATCGCACGAGGTGCAGGTCACGGTTCACCCGCCCACCCCCAGGCTCAGCAACGTTCCTCTGCATGTGAATGTGGGTGAAGCACAGCAAACCGTTGTGCTTGAAGGCAACGATCTGGAGCGCATTGAGCGCATCACCAGCCCTAACGCCGAGTGGACGCTGGCGCCCGCCGGCAATGGGGAGCACCTCACCCAGCGCAGCGCCACCATCAAGCTGCTAGCCAAAGCGCAAGCGGGCGACCACCTGGCCGCCACCGTGGTCGTTAATGGCCTGAATGCGTCCCTCCAGGTCAGCGACGCACTGCAAGTTCTGGGCCCGCGGCCCAAAATCGTAAGCGTCAGCCAGTCATTTTCCAGCCCCGCCGGAGTACAGTTGCAAACCGGCGAAATTCCGTCCGGAGTGACCGTCAGCTTCGCCGTGCGCGCCGACAATACCGATTCTCGCCCCGGCGTGCAGCTCCAGTGCAAAGACGACGGTAGCACCCGCAAGAAGCTAACTCTCTATCCCGGCGACCGCCAGGACAGCGCGGAGTTCGATTCCGCCGGTCAGGGCGTTCTGTTCCTCTCGCTCGATCCCGGCACCGTTGGCCAATCTGGTTGCGAGCTCACCGTTACCATCGTCGGCGAACCTGCCGGCAACTCCGGCGCTTACCCTCTCGGCCATGTGGTCCGCCTGCCCCGCATCGAAAAGTTCACCATCAGCGGCGAAAAACTCGGCGAATCTCTCTATGCCGGAACTTTGACCGGCCAGGATTTGGAGTTGATTGATAAGACAGGCTGGAATTCCAAACACGGCTATGAGGCGCAGGGCATTCCTACTCCCGCTCCCGGCTCCGCTGGCGAACAAACGCTCAAAATAGCCGTCCCCTGGCCGCCTCCTTCGCCTGAGGCTCCTCTCTACATCTGGCTCCGCGGTGAAAAAGAAAGCCGCGCCACTAATGCGCGCTATTGAGAGCAGGACTGGCCTGCTCTCAGGACCGCGTCCGGTCCGCGGCCTTCGCTACACCGTCCTAGCGCCTGGCAGTCGGTCAGAAGTCTTTCCCAAATATTAACCGCAGTGTCGGAGCTGGCCGCGCGTAAAGGCTCGTCTTAATTTCGACGAAGGTGCCCCGGCGAAGTCTGACGCCCGTAAGAATGTTAAATCCGGTATCGAAATCAAAGTTGCCGAAATCAATATTTCTGCCCTGGCCCTGCTGTGTCTCGAAGTTCTGGTGAAGAAAGGTGAGAGCGGGACCGGCGCCGACGTAAGCCGACCAGTTCCGGCGCCGGGCCATGATCGGCAGCCGGTAAATGGCTTCCAGGTTCAGAGCAATAAGATCTGTTACCTCTCCCCAGTCAAACTCGGCGCTAGGCCGGAAAAGCACATTACGATTGAAAATCGGGCCCATCTGGGAATGAACCCCGAACATGATCAGCTCGGGATCCAGAGCGGCGCCTGCCCGCACCCCGAGCCGCCACCGCCGTGCCTCGTGCCTGATCTCGCCCTCCACATCTCGAACCTGACGTGGAACCGGCGCTGCTGTGGAGGTGGCCGCCGTGCCCTGCCCTCCAGGAGCTTCTCCCAGCACTGTTACGTTGCTTGCGAGCCAGGTGTCAGGTTCCTCTCCTGGCGTCGAGACGACGCGCACGCTGGCGCCCGTCGGGATGACCTTCGGCTTCGAGGTGTTGCGGTCAAAAACATACAAGCGGTACTGGTTGTTTTCAGTCCTCACGACAAGCGTTTGTCGGCTGGATGAGACGACGGTTCCCTCCGTCGTGTTCTGATTCTCCACCTGCTGCTCGGAAGGAGGCGTCGTCTCCTGGGATAGGGCCAGAGGCATTAGCGCACACACTACTAATAGAGTACAGATCCAACGCATTGCAATTCTCCTAATTCAAGATTGAGTCGGATCTCTTCACCGCCGGAGCAGTTGGCAGGATTGGTGTCCTGACGTACGAAGCAGCCGAATCACGGTAGAGAGGGTGATGCAACCGACCAGGCCTTCGAATGGCGCTCGTTGCTTCGATGGGCCGTATCTCACGCCGGTTGTGCGGGATCAAACTATTGACGATTCCAGGGCGAGTGGGACGATCCTCTACAGGGCTTTATCTCGGCAGAGACTCACGACCGCCGGCAAGCAGCTAGTGCATTGTGGAACCTGAGATGAACCTGGAGTGCTGCCGTGCGGAGGGGTGGAACTCTGGAAGGGCAGGAGCCAGCCGAAATAAAAAACCCAGCGCCATGGCGCTGGGAAAGCCGCTAACCGAATAAGAAAACTCAGTCACCGCCGGCGGGCGATTGCACGAGAGCGGCAGGTTCGGTTGCCCTGGAGCGATGCCCAAACGCAAACAAAATGCCGCTCACAGCCACCCAACTGGCTGCAATCCCAAATGCCATGGCTGCTAAAACCGTGAAGAATAAGGTCGCTAAACTAAAAAACAAGCTCAAGGTTCGGCCCACCCGTTTTCTTGCCGCACCGTAGGTACAAGATGCCCAAACCTTCCGGTCAGATGCATCTGCCGCCGGCGGCGCGGCCGATTACTTCTTCTTCTCCGCGTTCCACACGGTGCGCGATATCGCGCGCCCGCAGAACGGGCAGAAATTCATCAAGTACAGCTTGGGACGCTCGTCAGGGGAGGCGACGGCGTAATCCGAATCCACTTCGTTCAAGATGCGCCCTGGCATTCGGTTGCGGGGGGCGTTCACGATCGCGCCGTCATCCACCGCATCCTGCAACATTTCGCAACAATGCTCGGGCATCGGGGCAAACGGCGCGCCCTGAGGCGCATTGCCCACTTTACTCGCGTTGACCTTGCCCGCTGTTAACGATTAAGATACGTGAGTAAAATTGCGCTAAACCACTCTCCCTCTTACTAGAGGACCTGTCCAATTACCGTGGTACTAAAACACCCAGGGACCGATGGCGATTACTAAGATTACGGTGCGCGGGGCGCGCCAGCATAACCTTAAAAACATTGACGTTGAGATACCCCGCAACTCTCTCACCGTAATTACCGGCCTCAGCGGTTCGGGCAAATCTTCCCTGGCCTTTGATACCATTTACGCCGAAGGCCAGCGAAGATACGTCGAAACCCTCTCCGCCTACGCCCGCCAGTTCCTCGACCAGATGGAACGCCCCGACGTGGACGCCATTGACGGCCTCAGCCCCTCCATCTCCATCGAGCAGAAAACCACTAGCCGCAGCCCGCGCTCCACCGTGGGCACCATCACGGAGATTTACGATTACCTGCGCCTGCTCTACTCCTCCATCGGGGTGCCCCACTGCCCCCACTGTGGCCAGGCCATCAGCCGCCAGTCTGCCGATCAAATCGTGCAGCGTGTCATGCAGCTCACCCCCGAAGACCGGGTCATGGTCATGGCTCCCATGGTGCGCGGCCGCAAAGGCGAATTCAAAAAGGAAATGGAGAAGCTGGTGCAGCAGGGTTTCGCCCGCGCCCGCGTTGACGGCGAACTGGTCAACCTGGAGGACGACCTCCGCCTCGACAAGCGCAAGAATCACACCATCGACGTGGTCATTGACCGCCTGCTGGTTAAACCCGGCATCGAGCAGCGCCTGGAAAACTCGATCAACACCGCCATGAAGCTGGCCGACGGCCTGGTGCAGGTGGCGGTGGTCGGCGGCGAAGAGCATCTCTACTCCGCCAAGCTCGCCTGCCCCGATTGTGGCATCAGCGTGCCGGTGCTGGAGCCCCGCTCCTTCTCCTTCAACAGCACCTACGGCGCCTGTCCGGAATGTCACGGTCTGGGCAGCAAGTACGATTTCGACCCCGCCAAAATCATCGTGGACTGGTCCAAGCCCCTGCTGGATGGCGGCCTCGGCCCCGGCTCTGGCTCCTCCTACCTGCAGCACATGCTGCAGCTTGCGGCCGCAGCGCACGGCTTCGACCTGAACCCGCCTTTCGAGAAGCTGCCCGACAAAGTCCAGACTCTGGTGCTCTACGGTGAACCCGCCAAGCGCAACGGCGGCCCGCGCACCGGCTTCCGCGGCGTGCTCGCCTACCTCAACAGTTCTCTGGAGGAAGCGTCGTCCGACAGTTACCGCGAGTGGTTGCTCAATTACATGTCAGCCACCCCCTGCCCCGTCTGCCATGGCAAGCGCCTGCGTCCAGAGAGCCTGGCCGTGAAGGTAAACGGCATGTCTATCGCCGACTTCACCGCTCTTCCAGTTTCGCGCGCGCTCACAGTGGCCGCCGGCATTAAGCTGGCGGGCCGCGAGCACCTCATCGCCGGGCGCATTGTGCATGAAGTTGTGGAGCGACTGCAGTTCTTGAACGCGGTCGGCCTCGGTTACATCTCGCTCGACCGCTCCGCGGCCACTCTATCGGGCGGCGAAGGCCAGCGCATCCGCCTGGCGACGCAAATCGGTTCCCGCCTGCGCGGCGTGCTCTATGTGCTAGACGAGCCCTCCATCGGCTTGCACCATCGCGACAACGGCCGCCTGCTGGCCGCGCTCGAATCTCTGCGCGACCTGGGCAACACCGTGCTGGTGGTTGAGCACGACGAAGAAACCATCCGCCGCGCCGACTACGTCATTGACCTAGGCCCCGGCGCCGGCCGTCATGGCGGCCACCTCGTCGCCCACGGCACGCCCAGGGACATCATGCGCGCTCCCGAATCGCTTACCGGCCAGTACATCTCTGGCAAAAAGCATATTCCCATGCTGCCCGACCGCCGGCAGCCCAACGATAAGGCCATTTCCGTGCTCGGCGCGCGCCAAAACAACCTCAAGAATCTCGATGCCAGCTTTCCCCTCGGCGTCATGACCCTGGTCACCGGCGTTTCCGGCTCCGGAAAATCCACCCTGGTCAATGACATCCTTTACCGCGCCCTGGCCCGCCATCTCTATCACTCGCGCGAGAATCCCGGCGAACACAAAGCCATCGTGGGCATGGAGAATATTGACAAGGTCATCCAGATTGACCAGTCGCCCATCGGCCGCACCCCGCGCTCAAACCCGGCGACCTACACGGGCGTCTTCACCCAGATCCGCGACCTCTACGCCATGCTGCCTGAATCGCGCGAGCGCGGCTACAAGGCCGGCCGCTTCTCTTTCAACGTGGCCGGCGGCCGCTGTGAAGCCTGCCAGGGCGAAGGCCAGCGCCGCATCGAAATGAATTTTCTGCCCGATGTTTACGTGCTCTGCGAAGTCTGCGGCGGCAAGCGCTACAACCACGAGACGCTGGCGGTGAAGTACAACGGATATTCCATCGCCGATCTGCTGGAGAGCCCGGTCTCCGACGCGCTGCAGATACTGGAAAATATTCCCCAGGTCCGCCAGAAATTGCAAACCCTAGTGGACGTCGGACTCGGCTACATTCACCTGGGCCAGTCGGCGGTCACCCTTTCGGGTGGCGAAGCGCAGCGCATTAAGCTGGCCCGCGAGCTCAGCAAGCGCCAGACCGGCCGCACCCTCTACCTGCTCGACGAACCCACCACCGGCCTGCACTTCGACGACGTCAAGAAGCTGCTCGACGTGCTCCACCGCCTCACCGACCTGGGCAACACCATCATCATCATCGAGCACAACCTCGACGTCATCCGCAATGCCGACTGGATCATTGACCTCGGACCCGAAGGCGGCGAGCACGGCGGGCGCATCGTAGCCCAAGGCACTCCCGAGCATGTGGCCCGCCAGAAGAAATCATTCACCGGCCAGGCCCTGGCCGAATACTTCTCCCGCAACGGCAACAACCGCTTGCCGGCGGTCAGCGGGCAATAAGCTTTTTCGCCGCTTCTTTTAAGTCGGGCGCGCTTTTCTGCCACTGTCATCCTGAGCTAGCGCGAGCTGAGCTTGCAAGGCGAGTGCGAGTCGAAGGACCCCTGTGTTGGTCCGCGTCGCCGATAGGCTCTGAGGAGTTCCGGCCGACCACCGAGCGCTTGCAGTAGCTTGGAAGCAAGCGCAGCGAAGGACCTGCTTTCCGCGCCGCTGATCATTAGGGCTGAATTGAGAATTCTTCGTGCCGCGGGCAAACGGATCCCCAAGAGGGCGTCATCCCGAGGTTTCAGCCGTGAGGGATCTCGCGTGCATGGCCAACCACCATTATCATCCTGAGCGCAGCGAAGGGAATAGGCGGCTGCTGAGGCGGGGTACCAATTACCTGCAAAAAACTTCGGGGACGCTCTTCGCGTCCCCGGTATGCTTCACGGTGAAGCTCTTAGTGTTTCTTTTTCTTCTTTGCTTTCTTCTTAGCTGCCATTGAACTATTCTCCCTTCCATTGTTCATGGAATTTGCAACGATCCTCTGTTGCAACTGATTGATGTATAGAGTCATTGAAAAACGATGTCAAGCAAAAAATCACGACCATGTGAGTAGAACCACCTCGCTTCCAAGTACCTTGGTAACGGAAAACGCGCTCCCCAAAAAATTCTACGCCAATTTTTCATCTCACCTCCGCTCCCTGTCAGCGCTCGCCGCTTCGATTCCCAGCCGCGCGCATCCTATAATGTGTAGTTCGCAAGTCTGCTTCAGGAGCTCTGTATGCCCGCACTCGAAGACGTCGTCATCATCTCCGGAGTCCGCATTCCGGTAGGAAAATTCCAGGGTTCGCTTTCCGACTTCAGCGCCACCCAGCTCGGCGCGATGGTGGTGCGCGAGGCGGTGAAGCGCGCCAACCTCGATCCCAGGCAGGTCAACGAGTGCATCATGGGTAACGTCGTCTCCGCCGGCCTCGGTCAGAATCCCGCGCGCCAAGCGGCGCTCTTTGGCGGTCTCCCACCCGAGGTGGGCGCCATGACCATCAACAAGGTCTGCGGCTCCGGCCTCAAAGCCGTCGCGCTCGCCGCCCAGGCCATCCAGACCGGCAACAGCGAAATCGTTGCCGCCGGCGGCATGGAATCCATGACCAATGCACCTTACCTGCTGCCGCAGGCGCGCAAGGGCTATCGCCTGGGCAACGCCCAGATCATTGACTCCATGGTGCACGACGGTCTGTGGGACGTTTATAACGACTACCACATGGGCAACACCGGCGAGAACGTGGCCGAGAAGTATCACGTCACCCGCGAAGAGCAGGACGAATACGCGCTCAACTCCCACCGCAAGGCCGTCGCCGCCATCAAGGAGTGCCGGTTTAAGTCCCAGATTCTCCCCGTGGAAATTCCCGTCAAAAAGAAGGGCGCGCCGCCGGTCATTTTTGACAAAGACGAGTCGCCGCGCGAGGACACCACCATCGAAGCCCTGCGCGCTCTCAAGCCGGCTTTCAAGAAAGACGGCACTGTCACCGCCGGCAACGCTCCCGGCGTAAACGATGGCGCCGCCGCCGTGGTCGTCACCAGCGCCCGCCGCGCCAAGGAACTCGGCGCCAAGCCCATGGTGCGCATTGTTGCCCAAACCACCAGCGGCATGGACCCCAAGTGGGTGATGATGGCGCCCGTGGACGCCATCCGCCAGATCTGGAAGAAGACTGGTTGGAAAAACGAAGACGTGGATCTCTACGAGCTGAACGAAGCCTTCTCCGTGCAATCGGTCGCCATTCTTCGCGAACTCAGCCTCGACCCCAGCAAGGTCAACGTGAATGGCGGAGCCGTTGCCATCGGCCATCCCATCGGCGCTAGCGGAGCTCGTGTGTTGGTGACGCTGATCTATGAGATGATCCGCCGCGACGTCCACAAAGGCATCGCCGCCCTCTGCCTCGGCGGCGGCAACGCCGTCGCCATGGCCGTCGAACGCTAATTACTTCACCATTGTCATGCTGAGCGCAGCCGGATGACTTGCTCGCAAGTCACCCGCCGGAGTCGAAGTTGAGGCGTTTTGGCGACGTCTGGGCCGCCTGCCGAAATCCTGAGCACAGCGAAGGAGCTACTTTTCCTGAGCTAGGTGCCCTCGCTCGAAGCTACGGGTAGCGTCGGCGTCGCACCCTCGCTCACATGATCTCCGTGTTCTCTGCCCCGCCACTATTCCTCGCAGTGCAGTGCCCATGCAGCCCAAAACTCTATGAATTCGTGTGGTCCCTTCAATTTGTGTTTAAAATAGAACCTGTCCGCGGAGGCGGCCATGCTCCGCAAATCGACTGCCCGCATCGTCCTGCTCCTGCCTCTTTTCTCTCCTGCCCTGATTGCGCAAACGTCCAAGCCGCACATAGTTCACGCTCCTGCCAAGCCCCAGCTCACTCCCCAACAGCAATTCGCCCTCAGCATCCTTCACCAGCAGGTCGGCGCTGCCAAAGCTCTTCCTCCTAGGACCCGCGCCTTCGCATTAATGGAAATTGCCCGCGGCTATGAGAAGCTCGATCAGCACAAGGCACTCTCCGCCCTGCGCGACGCCTTCCAGGCCAGCCAGTCCATAGAAGACGACTCTGACCCGAAAACATCCAACAAAACCTGGCTGCAGGGGCAGGTCGTAGGTCGTCTGGTCGCGCTCGACCCCGCCTACTGCGAACAACTCGTCCCCCAGCTCGCCGGGTACCCGCGCACCGCCGCCATAAACCGGCTGATCATGTACCACACACACAAAAAGCAGTTCGCCCAGGCGATTGCTTTGCTCGGTCAGTTGGGTGACGAGGAGTTCCCGTACATCATCGGCAGCAATCTAGTGCGAGCCTTGCCCCCGGAAATGGCGGCCGACAAACAAAACCTGTTCGCCCAGGCGCTGGCCAGCTTCACCCAGCACCCGCATAAAGACCAGTTAGGCCCGGATGACTTTGCCGTTTTCATCGCCCGCACCTGGCAGGGCCTCGCCCACGATTTTGTTCTGCAGGCAATTGACGAAGCACTGCAGCAAGCCCGCCAGTCCGATGCGAAAATGCAAATCACCGTAGGCGCGGAAAGAGGCTCAGCCTCTTTCAGTTCCCTTTACGAATACACGCTCTTTGCGCTGCTGCCTATCCTGCGTGCCCTCGATCCAGAGCGAGCCGATCGCCTGCTGCAGGAAGACCGCGATGTGCAGACCGCAGCCAAGCAATATCCCAACAGCCTGCAATCGCTCGATCCCGAGAATGGCATACCCGATTCCATCACCATGCGTCTGCCCTCCAACAGCGGCGAGTCCTCCGCCGACGACCGCTACGAGGATCAACTGCTGCCTCAGATCCGGCAAATCATCGCCCAAGCCGAAAAGGATCCCAAGCAGGCGCTGGCCACCGCCATGTCTCTGCCCGACTTGCACAACACGCGCGCCTTGGCACTGCTAAAACTGGCGGGCGCGATGTTGAAGAACAGCCCCGGTTACGCCGCCAGTGCACTCGATGAGCTGATGAAAATCATCCCCTCCATTCAGCGGGAAATCGTTCAATTCGATATGCTGGCCGGGGCCGGCGATGACTACCTCAAACTGGGCAACTCTGAGTCTGCCAAGAAGGTCGTGGACCAGGGCTTCAAGCTGGCCGAAAAACTCTACGCCACCGATACCGACGCCGACGATCCCAACCAAGCGTTCAAAGCTATGTGGCCTTCCACTTCTGCCTGGCTCCGTTTCGTTGCTCTGGCAACCCGCATTTCTCCGCAAACCGCGCTGCAGGCCATCAACAGCATCCCCGATCCCGAAATTCAGGCGCTGGAAACCATCGCCCTCGCCGACTCCCTGCTGGGCGCACCGCCCGCAACGCAAATGATAGCGATCAAGACCAAATCGAAGAACAGCTACATGGTCGGCATGCAATAACTTCGATTTGTCATCCCCAGCGAGGGCGCGGGGTGCGGAGTGCCCCATCCTTTGTGGCTTTTGCAAAGGCTGGGAAAGAACAACGGACGGGTGCCCCCTCAAGCCGGCTTTTGACTTGAGTGGGAGAAGCGGAAGACACTCGGTTCAACCTCCAGGCACCTTCGTGCCATTGCACATAAATTGGGGCATGCAGCACAATGCCCGCCGTCACATAGTCAGGAGCATTGCGGTGATGCTCCCAAAACATCAACGCCATTTAAGCTGCGCGGCTCAGTCCACCGAGCCGCGTCATCTATTCAGGCCGAGCCCGATTGTCAAAAGTTGGTGACAATTCAGAAATACCGATACTTTTCCGGCCCGGAATCATCAAAATAGGCAAAACCCAAAGTTACGGATAGGCAAACAGGGGCCCGCAAGGAAGGCAGGGGAGTCTTTATGGCCCGCGTAATCGAGTTCCACATCCCGGAAAACTATCACCCCAAACCTAAGCCGGTGATTGTCTCCGTCGCCCGCGGGAAGGTCATCGAATTCCCGGGCACGCCAACCAAGCAGTCCGCCTGAACCAAACCACTCCCGGCGTGCACTAACCGAGAATTTCTGAATCTTTTTCACCTCCGCCGAATCTCATGAGCTGATGCGAAAAGCAGCCGGAGATCCACAGTGGCGATCGTTAGACAATCCGCGCAAAGACTCCGGGACTATGGCTTGAACTTGCTTTTTGCAGCTTCCCGCTTTACTCCCACCCTCGTCCGACTTTTCAGATAGGGTCTCTGCCCAAAAAATTGTCCGATTGCTTGTCGACTTCGGCCCTGTCCAAACGTCTTATAAAGTAGCGGCCCGAACAGAAAGTTTGTCACAGAAATTTAATGCATCATTTGGCCGTACCCGGTCGTATTAACCAGTAAAAGAAGCGAGAACGGAGGCTCTCATGCTGCGGATCACAACGGAACACTTTGCAGATACCGCGCTCTTGCATTGTTTTGGCCGCATCGTCGCGGGCACCGAAGTCGAGTCCCTCAAAGACGCCGTGGCTCGGGAAGCAGACAAGCGCCTGGTTGTGGTTGACCTTGCCGGAGTTGAGGCTATAGACGCTCGCGGCCTTGGGCTCCTGGTGTTTCTACAGGCGCTCGGTTGCGCCCTCGGCTTTGAACTCGAATTCGCCAACCCCACTTCCCGCGTGGGCCAGTTGCTCGATTTGACCAGGCTCAATTCGATCCTCGAGGTAGTCAATTCGAAAACAGCGGAAGGCAATATCAGTGCCCACGCGACGGCCTAAACTCATGAACGTCGCCATGGACACAGCCTCCGATACTCGCGTCCGACTTGCTCAATCGTCGGATCGCGATGAATTGGCGCGCTTGCGGGCCTCGCTGTGGCCCAACGCTTCCTCCGAGGAGCACGCCCGCGAAGTGGCAGCGATTCTTGACGGCACGGCTGCTCTCACCATGCCGCTCGTAATCCTGGTCGCCGAGACCAGCGGTGGGAGGTTGGTTGGCTTCTTGGAAGTCAATTTGCGCTCACATGCCGACGGCTGCAATCCCGCCCGCCCCGTGGGTTACATCGAGGGCTGGTACGTTTCAGGTAATTACAGACGCCATGGCGTCGGGCGCAGCCTTTTGTCGGCGGCAGAAGACTGGGCGCGGCGCCAGGGGTGCGTGGAGATGGCGTCCGACACATGGCTCGATAACGAAACGTCTCAACGTGCGCACGAAGCTTTGGGTTACGAGGTTGTTGATCGCTGCGTGCATTACCGCAAGACTCTGTGAGACTTCATCGCGCACAAACCAGCGCCCCTCAATCACCAACCCGCTAACCCTCACCGGCCTGAGTGGGGGCAGCAGTTCAACGGCTGACGTAAGCCTCACCGGTGGGGGGCCCATCCTTTCACGTTGCGGCGGAAGCGTGTCGCGAAAAAACTTCAGGTGCCTCGCCCTTGGCGATTTTTGAAAGAAAACTAATGACACGGAGCTGTGCGCATCCTGATCAGCCAGATCTAGAGTGCTGGCCAGCTAGAGAGCCAATTTTCAACTGCCCGATTACAAATTACCCAATCCCCCGAGTCACTCCTCCTCGTGACTGCTATCACTTCCCCTGGGGCTGGAATCTGCTATTCGTGTCGTAGTAGCCCCCGTCATGCTTTTCAAGACTCTCAGTGCCGCCGTCTATGGCATTGACGCCAACGTGGTCGAGGTTGAGGTTGACGTCTCCGGCATCCGAACCACAGAAGACCACTTTGTCACCGTTGGCCTGCCCGACGCCGCTGTACGCGAAAGCCGCGAGCGCGTCCGCTCCGCACTGAAGAACTGCGGCTACGACATTCCGCCCACCCACATCACCATTAACCTGGCCCCGGCCGATATCAAGAAGGAAGGCTCCGGCTTCGACCTGCCCATGGCGCTCGGCATCGTGGGCGCCTACGGAGGACTGACCGCCAAAGAAATTCCCGACTATGTTTTCGTCGGCGAATTGTCGCTCGATGGCGGCATTCGCGGCGTGCGCGGCGCCTTGCCCATCGCCATCGCCGCCCGCGGCAAAAAAATTTCCCACCTCGTCGTGCCGGAAATCAATGCCCGCGAGGCCGCCGTGGTCTCCGGCGTTGGCGTTTATCCCGTACGCTCTCTCATGGACGTAGTCGGTTTGGTCAACGGCAAGAACGGCATTCCGCCCGTGACCGTCAACTCCGATGCGGTCCTGCAGGAAGCGCAACAGTACGCGGTGGACTTCAAAGATGTGCGCGGCCAGCAAACCGCCAAGCGCGCCCTCGAAGTCGCCTGCGCCGGCGGCCACAACATCCTCATGATCGGGCCACCCGGTTCCGGCAAAACCATGCTGGCCAAGCGCATGCCCACCATTCTGCCGCCCCTCACCTTTGAGGAGGCGCTCGAAACCACCAAAATCCACAGCGTGGCCGGAGTGCTCGATCCCCACGCCGGCCTGGTCGGCGTGCGCCCGTTTCGCGCTCCCCACCACACCATCTCCGACGCCGGGCTCATCGGCGGCGGTGTGATTCCACGCCCCGGCGAAGTTTCGCTGGCTCACAACGGCGTCCTCTTCCTGGATGAGCTCCCGGAATTTCCTCGTAACGTGTTGGAAGTAATGCGCCAACCGTTGGAAGATGGCACAGTTTCCATCGCCCGCGCCGCCATGTCTCTCACCTTCCCCGCGCGGTTTATGCTAGCGGCGGCGATGAACCCCTGCCCTTGCGGATTTTTCAATGACCGCAGCCGCGAGTGCCACTGCACCCCGGCCATGATCCAGCGCTATATGTCTAAGATTTCAGGACCTTTGCTGGACCGCATTGACATCCACATTGATGTTCCGGCGGTGAACTATAAGGAGCTACGCGCCGCCTCCGCTCCGGAGGGCTCGAAGGAGATTCGGGAGCGGGTAACTCACGCTCGCGAAAGGCAGTTACAGCGCTTCACCGGTGAGCGGATCTACTGCAATGCCCAGATGGCCCCCCGCCAAATCCGCAAGCATTGTGAGCTATCTTCTGATTGTGAGCGCCTGCTGGAGAGGGCTATGACGCAGCAAGGGTTAACGGCACGGGCGCATGACCGGATATTGAAGGTGGCGAGGACGGTCGCCGATTTGGAATCTGCGCAAGCTGTTGAACCCAAGCACATTGCAGAGGCCATTCAGTATCGGACCCTGGACCGGACCTTCTGGGCTTGAGTTTGTCAGAAAGCGAATTTCCCTGTGCAAAGATGTCGCTTGACCCTGAAAGCTTGACCGTGTATAGGGTGGTGCTGAGCCACATTCAGGAAGAGAACAAACTGGAATTGCCTGGCGCATCTTTGCGGTTAATAGCCCTCCGGAGCGAAGTGGGTTATAAAATTACCGCTATAAAAAAGAGCAACTTGGCAGCCCTGAAACGCATCTATTAGGTCGTCTACGGTCCAAGCATCCCAGCAATTCCAGATTTGCAGAGTTGCGCAGTCGGAAGAGTCCGGTTGCAGGCCAAGGGCCGGTTCTCTCTTCAACGCGTGTTGAGGTGGTTGCTAACTTCATAATAGGAAAGGGAAAATAAGGCAATGCGCTCTGATCTGGTTTTTGATGCTGTACATTCCATGAAGAACCGTTATATGCTTTGCCAGCTGGCATCCAAGGCAACGCGTAAGTTCCATAAGCCTAATACCCGAATCCAGGAAACAACGAACGAAGTCCTGCATCGGATTGCAAGCTCGGAGAGGCAGGAGGCCGTAACCGAGCATGAAGGCGTTGCCGAGGCGCGGCGGCGGGTAGCTGCTTAAGACTCACCCGCTGCTCGCTCCGGAGCGGCGTTTTGCCTCCCGAAATACCCCCCTTAGTAAAAATCCCGTAGGTGAATATGACCATCGCTGAACTGAAAGAAAAGAACATAACCGAGCTAACCCGCATAGCTCGCACGCTGGACCTGCCAGGGGCCAGCGGCCTGCGCAAGCAGGACCTGATATTCAAAATTCTGCAGGCGCAAAGTGAAAAAGAAGGCCACATTTTTGCCGAGGGCGTGCTGGAAATTCTGCCCGACGGCTACGGCTTCCTGCGCTCGCCGGATTACAACTACCTGCCGGGGCCGGACGACATATACGTTTCGCCCTCGCAGATCCGCAAATTCGACCTGAAGACGGGCGACACCATCAGCGGACAGGTGCGCCCGCCGCACGAGGGCGAGAAGTATTTCGCCCTGGTGAAGATCGAGGCGGTCAATTTTGAATCGCCGGAAGAGGCGCGCAACAAGATCCTGTTCGACAACCTGACGCCTTTGTATCCCCAGGAGCGGGTCAAGCTGGAGACCACGCGCGAAAACGTAAGCGCGCGGGTGATGGACCTGCTGACGCCGCTGGGCAAAGGCCAGCGCGGCCTGATCGTTTCGCCGCCCCGGGCCGGCAAGACCATGCTGCTACAGCAGGTGGCCAACTCCATCACTACGAACCATCCGGAAGTGGTGCTGATGGTGCTGCTGATTGACGAGCGCCCGGAAGAAGTCACGGACATGCAGCGCTCGGTGAAAGGCGAGGTCATCTCCTCCACCTTCGACGAGCCTGCTGCCCGCCACGTGCAAGTGGCAGAGATGGTGATCGAGAAGGCCAAGCGCCTGGTGGAGCACAAGCGCGACGTGGTGATCCTGCTGGATTCCATCACGCGGCTGGCGCGCGCCTACAACACCATTGTGCCGCCTTCGGGCAAGGTGCTCTCCGGCGGCGTGGACTCCAACGCCCTGCAGCGTCCCAAGCGCTTCTTCGGCTCGGCCCGCAACATTGAAGAGGGCGGGTCACTGACCATCATCGCAACCGCGCTGATTGATACCGGGTCGCGCATGGACGACGTGATCTTTGAAGAGTTCAAAGGCACGGGCAATTCGGAAATCATCCTGGAGCGCAAGCTGGTGGACAAGCGCGTGTTCCCGGCGATTGACATCCAGCGCTCCGGAACCAGAAAAGAAGAGCTGCTCATTCCCAAGGAAGACTTGGCGAGAATCTGGGTTTTGAGAAAGGTGCTGAACCCCTTGTCGCCGGTGGAAGCGATGGAACTGCTCATTGATAAGCTGAGCAAGACCAAGTCGAACGGCGAGTTTTTGTCGAATATGAGTTCGCTGTAGGAGCAGCTGCTAGCTTCTAGCTGACTAGCTTGTAGCCAAAAGGCCCGCGCGAAAGCGAGGGCCTTTTTCTTTGTCGCACTCAAGCAAAGGAGGCTTGAGTGGGGCGCCCGGCTGTGGGT
>DATFDP010000015.1:0-2789 GCA_035252015.1 Terriglobales bacterium | reverse complement strand
CGCGCGCAACGTGCGGCTGATCGGGGAGAGCCGGCGCAAGGACGACCGGCTGGACGCACGCACTCTGGCGCGGCTGGCGAGGATCGACCCGCAGCTGCTGTCGCCGGTGAAGCACCGCAGCGCCCGAGCCCAGGCGGATCTGACTCTGATCCGGGCGCGAGCCGGGCTGGTGCGGGCACGGACGGCGCTGGTCAACACCGTGCGGGGGCTGGCCAAGTCCTACGGGGAGCGGTTGCGCAGCTGCAATGTACGCAACATGGATCCGGAAAAAGCCGAGGGGCTGAGCCCCGAGCTGCAGGTCGCATTGAAGCCACTGCTAAGGACCATCGAGTCGCTGAGTGAAGGCATCCGCGAGTACAACCAGCGCATTGAAGTCCTGGCCGAGCAGAGCTATCCCGAGGTGGCGCTGCTGAAACAGGTCAAGGGCGTGGGCACGCTGATCGCGCTGACTTTCCTGCTGACCCTGGAAGACCCCCACCGCTTCCGCAAGAGCCGCGACGTGGGCTGCTATCTGGGGCTGCAGCCTGGGCGAAGAAACTCCGGGCAGAGCGAGCCGCAGATGCACATCAGCAAGGAAGGCGATCCCTATCTGCGAACCCTGCTGGTGCAAGGCGCGCAGCACATTCTGGGACCGTTTGGGGTTGATTGCGACCTGCGCCGCTGGGGGTTGAAGCTGGCCGAGCGCGGCGGGAAGAGCGGCAAGAAACGAGCCATCATCGCCACCGCCCGCAAGCTGGCGGTCTTGCTGCATCGCCTGTGGGTCAGCGGAGAAGTCTACGAGGCGTTGCACAACAGTAGGCGGCTGGTGGTGCCCGCAGTGGCGTAAAAAACCAAAACAAACCAAAACCAAAAACTCTAGGGAAGGGAAAAACCAAAGCTCACACGCCGGGTTCCGGTGACTGCGTCGAACGCCTGGCCCAACTTTCATTCCCCGGAATGGAAGAGAGGTCGACTAACAGGTGGCAGCACCGGCTGTAACGAGAACGCCCAACTTGCACCGAGCGAAAATCGCTCCTCAAGAGTGCGGATGGAAGGATGGCGACAGTGGCGGCCCGGATCGAAAGGGAAGAAAACCTTGCCCATAAAACGAAAAACAAAAGGACCGACTTGACTCCGACCGGCCTTCTCATGGAAGGCTTTCACGTACTTTATCGCATTTGCACTATTTCTGGGGCAAGCGCCAAGGGAGTAATGTGAAGGGGATTTCACACCAATCATTGGCTGTCCGATGAACCAAGGCATGTAAGGTAGCGATTTGCAGGGTAGGAGGTTTGTTCAACTGGAACTTTTTCGCACCGTGTGACGGTTGTTGTTCGCACTGTACCTCTGGTTGCGACGAATCCAAATGCACCACGGCCGAGTTGGTCAGTCGTGACCTCGTATACAACACCAGCAGAATTTGATGCCAAGCCAATTATTCTCGTCGAGTCCAAACCTACGTAGTCAAATGACACGTAGAACCGCTGGCCCGTCCTCAAGGCGTCCTCAGCACATGCAATCGCCCAGTCGGCATTTTGCCGATGGCGAACGTGTCCGCAATCACGGCTGAACCACCCTGCTATTTTGCGCAGTTGGCGAATCTCCACTTGTTGCGCAGTCGGCGGGGGCCACAGGCGCATAAATAGGGCGTGTGCTTCCAAATCAAAATACTTATTGATAAACCACCCGGAACCCACGGCAAAGACGAGTGCAGCGATAGCAGTAACTGCCCAGCCCTTGGCGATACCCAAAGCTTTATTCATCGGGCCCTCACCGCTCTAATAGACACCAAACCGATGAATTAAGAGCAATGATTGTCGTAAACAGGCTTTCTCGTACATCATGCCAGAACGGGACGCCGTCTTGATGGTTTCCGATAATCCACTGCTGCGGCGAGGAGGCCGCAAGCATAGGAGGAAATCGTCGAAACGCGGTCGTGCCGTGCTCCGGCTCCGTGATCTGGACCATTCTAAAGCCACCGTGCTCAATAGCCTCGGCTCTGTGGCATCCCGACGCGCCTACCAGTTCGCTATGGATAGTTTCATTGAGTGGTATTGCTCGGAACCCCGCCTTGCTTTTGGTCGCATCGTGGTCACCCGTTTCCGAATGAGCCTGGAAGCGCGGGGCCTGTCCTCATCGAGCATCAATCAGAGGCTTGCCGCCGTGCGTCGGCTCGCCTACGAGGCCGCCGATTGCGGCTTGCTCAGCCCCGAACTGGCAGCCGGAATCCGCCGGGTCAAAGGCGTCAAGCAACTCGGGCACCGATCCGGCAACTGGTTGGCCCTGGAGCAATGCTCCACCGTGCTGGACGGCATCACAGGCGACGATCTCAGGGCCAAGCGAGATCGCGCCATGATCGCCATCTTGATCGGTTGCGGGTTGCGCCGTGCCGAGCTCGCTGCCCTGGAATTTGAGCATATCCAGACTCGCCAGGGGCACTGGGCCATCGTCGACCTGATCGGCAAAGGCGGCCACATCCGCACCGTTCCCATGCCGCGCTGGGCCAAAGAAGCACTGGATAGTTGGACCTCTTCCGCCGGGGTTACCACCGGTCGCATATTCCGAGCCGTGAGCCGGGCCGGACGGACCTGGGGCGTGGGTATCGGCGAGAATGTGATCTGGCACGTAGTGAGGAAGAGATGCAACCAGGGCGGGCTGGAGCATATTGCCCCACACGATCTGCGGCGAACCTGCGCTAGACTGTGCCACAGCGCCGGGGGAGACCTGGAGCAGATCCAGTTCCTGCTGGGCCATTCCTCGATTCAGACGACCGAGCGCTATCTGGGATGCAAGCAGAACCTTGGCCAGCC
>DATFDP010000014.1:0-25998 GCA_035252015.1 Terriglobales bacterium | reverse complement strand
GTATGGGCATTGAAAAATAAGGCGTGGTTGAAGTACGGAGTCGGAAAATTCCCCACCGCCGGAAATAATTGTTTCTCGGTGGTGGGCGGAGCCACATCGTTGAAGCGGTGCACGCAGCACGAAGGTATGTTCGCAGGATTTGCCGCCTCGATGCTCTGAATGGTGGCATCGGAACTTACATCCATGCGTACGTCCAGGATGGGAATGGCGATGGATACGTCCAGGCGATCGGTGAGACCGAAAGTGCCCACCAGCGTCGTCTGGTGCACTTTCAAATCTATCCGGTTCTGCGTGGAGATGAAATCCTCCGTAATCGCCGGTATGCTCTTGCCGTTGCTGGTGACGCAGGTGATGTTATTGGGATTGGGGCTGGGGCAAGCTTCGAATTCGTGATGAAAAACGGCGCCGAAACTTCTCAGGTTTACGCCATCGAGGCGATCAAAATCAAAATATTGATAGCTGGCGCCGATGAACAATTTGTGTCGCCCTATCGTGTCCGCCCGCTCTGTAAGAATGGGACCGAAGTTCTGCGTGGTTTCTGAGACCACACCCAGGGAAGGATTGAAGGAGAAGATGAATCCTGAGGCCGGCGAGATGATAGGTATCTGGCTGATCTGGGTGCCAATTTCGGCGGTTAACGGCGAAAAGCTTGCCAGGCTGGACGCCTGGAAGTGAACCGCGTGCTTGAACGCGGATGAGCTCACGTTGGTGGAACCGAGTGGTCCATTATTGTCAGCACCCACCAGACCGCCGGGACCATACACCTGGGGCACCAGGCAGATCAGGTCGGGGGAGGCAGCTATAGACTGCTTGGTCGAGTTGGAGGTGGGGCAAGGTCCGCCGAGGTTTTGCCCCACCGACGCCGTCGCTAACAGCGCGAGTGCAATCAACAGAGCACAACGCAGATTTCTTGGCATGGTGCTGCCTTTGCCGCAAAGCCGTAATGATTGAACGAAACTGCGAAGATTTGGGTGAGCCGTTAAAAGCGTCCAGTGTATTCGCAAAGCGGACTGTGTCAAGGCTAATCCGGTTGATGGTTGCGGTGATGCGACGCTAGTCAGGCGTGCCTCGGCTACGGAAGGCATTCGAGCTATCAGCGTAGACCACTGGTGAGGAACAGATCGGAGAGCTGGCGGGTGTAGCCGTATACGTAATTTTCCCCGGCGAACACAATTGGTCCGATACTTCGCATTCCCGCGGTGTCGGACGGCCCCAGCGCCTTCCAGAACTGTTGCCTGCCAGTGGCGACATCGAGTAGATATACGCGGCGCGGAATGCGGTCCTCCGGCCTGTCTGACGTCAACAGAAGAGATTTGTTGTCACGCCACCCGATGGCGAACTGTTCCGGTTGCACTCCATTCAGCGGACGCTTGTCGCCTCCATTGATTGGCCAGAGCCAGAAGCGGCCATCACTATCGCGCACCGGCAGCCAAAGTCCGTCCGGCGAAGGGAAATCTCCCACCGTACCTTCCGGTGTCAGCGGCTGCACCTGTCCGCTGATGCGGTCGATGATATAAACCCGCCCAGGATGATTAGACTCCTGGCCGAGAACAACGTAGCGGCGGTTGTCGGGAAGCCACTTTCCCAGGCCGAATGAGATATCGGAAATGGCCACATTTCTGGTCTCACCCGCTCCGACCGGAACAATGGTTAACCTGCGGCCATCGTCGGGCGACAAGGTTACCGCCCACTTGCCATCAGGCGAGATGCCTCCCGCGTAGCCTTCGCCGATGGCTACCGCTGGCGAGCCATCCGTGCCGCGCACGAAAACCGTGTAGCGTGGTCCTCCTCCCTCGCCCTCTTCTTCGAACAGAAGGGTTTTGCCGTCTGGGGTGAGATCGCGCGGGAAAGGGTAATCGAGCCAACCTAACGGTACTTCACGCGACTGCCCCGCACTCGCCCCTACCATGGTTCGGCCGGCGCTCTGCAATTGTAGAAGCACGCGGCCATCGGCGCCGATATCTTCCAGTTGCAGCTTGCCGGGAACGGTATCTACCAGCCTTTGCCTGCCCGCGGGAGTAACTGCATATAGCATGCGGTTGTTGCCGTTGGTGCTGCCAGTGAACCAGATCTCGCGCGCGTCGCGTGACCAAGCCACCCCCTGAACGCTTGCGCCCTCCTCGGTGAGATCCTTTTTCACCCCCAACAAATTCACTATTGCAACGTGGCCGCGGTCATCCCCGGTCGGCGTGTGTTCCAGGAAAGCTATGCGATCGCCACGAGGCGAGAGCCGGATATGGCTAATCCAGTTTGGCGACTGATAAATCAACTTGCCGATGGGATACTCCAGCCTCCACTGCGCTGATGCAGCATCGAAGCGGCTGACGGCAATGTCCTTGCCATCGGCCGACCAGTCGGCGGAATCCACCCCTTCGAGCAATTCGCGAGGCGCTCCACCCGCCAGCGGCGCCCGGGCGAGAGTACCGATATCAATCCAATTCCGGGGCGGTTGAATCTTGGTGAGCAGCGCCATCTCGCCGGTGGGTGAAATGGAGAGAAGTTTGGCGCCGCTGATGCCGAGCGGGCGCTCCCCCTGGCCGTCGTCGCGGGAACTATAGAGTTCCGGAGGGCCGCCTTCCCAGGCAGCGGAATAGACGATGGTGTGGCCATCGGGCGCGAAGCGCGCTCCTTCGATCGCGCCGCGGCGGAAAGTGAGCTGCCGGTAGTGTGGAGGCTGCGGACGGGACCACCGCTCTCCGATGAAAATTCCCGCGGCGAGCGCGACGGCGAGGCCCAGTGTCCCTACGGCAGCGAACCATACACGGCGCCGCGAGCGAGTAATCACACCTGCGGGCAAGGGTGCGCCAATGGAAGAGGTGGATGGGCTGGAGAGCGCTCCTAAATCGAAGGCCACGTCGCGCATGGACTGGAACCGCTCATCCGGATTCTTTTCCAGGCAGTGGCGGACAATGCGTTCCAGGGCGGGCGGCACCTGGCGGTTAGTCTCCGTCAGTTCCGGCGGGTCATCCTTCAGGATCGCGCTCATCGTGTCCGCGGTGGTATCGCCGCGGAAGGCGCGTTTGGCGGAGAGCATTTCGTAGAGAATTGCGCCGAAGGTGAAGATGTCGGAACGGTGGTCAGTGGTGACCCCGCGCACCTGTTCGGGAGACATGTAGCCCACCGTGCCGAGCACCATTCCCGGTGTCGTGCCGTCGCTGTGTACGACGGTTTCTGCGTCAGAGATCTGCTCGGTGAGCTTAGCCAGGCCGAAATCCAGAATTTTGGCACGACCGTCCTTCGTGATGAACAGGTTCTCCGGTTTCAGGTCGCGATGGACAATGCCTTTGTCGTGCGCCGCCGCCAGGCCGAGCGCTATTTGGGTGGCATAGTCAACCGCCTTCCGGAGGGGCAGCGGGCCGGAATGCAGGCGGTCGCGCAGGCTCTCGCCTTCCAGCAACTCGCTGACGATGTAGGGCGAGCCATTGGACTGCCCCAGGTCGTAAATCGCGAGAATGTTGGGATGGTTGAGCGCGGCGGCGGCACGCGCTTCCTGCTCGAAGCGGCGCAGACGCTCGGAGTCGGCCGAGAATTGTGGTGGCAGAACCTTGATGGCGACTTCGCGCCCCAGCCGCGGGTCGCGTGCTCGATAAACCTCACCCATACCCCCGGCGCCGATCGTGCCGAGGATTTCGTAGGGGCCAAGCGAAGTGCCGACGCTAGCCATTCTTCCCCCTGTGGTGAGCGCATCCTAGCATGGCAGCTGCTATTTGCCCACGTGGGGACTAGTTGCAGGCACAAAGCTTTTTGCACCTAGGTCCGCGGCACCGCCTATCTCTAAACGTGACCCAGCTCAGTTTTGTTTTGCCGCCTTGCGTTCGATGCTCGCGGCGCCCACGTCGGCGGGATCGTGGTCGTAATACTCATAAGCCGACATCGGTTTTTCGTAGTTCAGGGCCCAGGGGCGCTGATCAGCCGGTGCCTTGCCGAGCACCCACGCCATCTCGCGGATGTGAACAGCCACGGCGCCGCAGCAGGCGCCAATGTAGTTCACTCCGATGTCGCGGGCACGCTGCGCATAGGACGCCATCTCCCGGCGAGTCAGTTGTAGAGAATCCAATTCGAAGGGAAACTGCGGCAGGCTAGTGAAATCCGGCTTGTCGGCCGGAGTGTGATACGCCACCGGTTGGGATGCAAGAAACGTATTGGGCACGGCTTTGCGCATCTCCTCCAGCAGGGCCAGCATGTGCTCCGGCGGACGCAGGCAGTTCATGCCCACGATGTCCGCCCCGGCATCGGCGAGGGCTTTGGCCGCTTCGCCCGCGCTTTTGCCTTCCGCTGTTGTGTTCTGGTTTTCGAAGCAAATGGTCACCATCACCGGCAGACCCGACTTTTTGGCGCGCTCCACCGCAATCAGGGCTTCGCCCAGCCAGGAAAATGTCTCGCCGATAATGAAGTCCACGCCCTCTCCGACCTGTACAGCCAACTGCTCGTCAAAGGTGGCCCGCACCCGATCTTTGGCCGCCTTGCTGTCGGTTTCATACATCCAGGTGAGGCTCAGATTGCCGGCTACCAGGCAGCCCTCGCCCGCCACTTGCGATGCAATGCGTACGGCGGCACGGTTCAGGTCTTCCAACCGGTCCTGCAGCCCAACCGTGGCTAGCTTGTCGCGACTGGCATAGAAGGTGAGCGCCTGCAGAACCTCAGCACCCGCTTCGCGAAACTCAATGTGGAGCTGCCGCAGCGCCTCAGGATTGGTGAGCGCCACTTCCGGCGTGAAGGGACCTGCACGCACCCAGCCGCGCTTCTCCAGTTCCAGCAGATATCCCCCGTCGCCTAGGACGGGCCCTTCTTTGAGTTTTTGCAGGATGCCCTTTTTCATATCTTCCTCACATTCAGCCTCCGAGTCCGGAGTTCGCTGCTCATGCATTTGAAATCCGGTGATGGTGGCGCAGGTCCCCCAGCACCTGAAATGCCGCATTGTGCCCAGGCGCGCCGGTTACGCCGCCGCCGGGATGCGCTCCTGCCCCGCACAAGTACAGCCCAGCAATGGGGCTGCGGTACTGCGACCAGCCCGGCACCGGCCGCATGAAGAAAAGCTGCTCCAGCGTCAGGTCGCCGTGAAAAATATTGCCTTCGGTGAGCCCGTACACCCTCTCCAGATCCAATGGCGTCAGTACTTGCCGCGCGACAACCGCGCCCGGCACATTGGGAGCGTATTCTCCGATTTTCTTCACCACCCGATCGCCCAGCAGTTCGCGATTCTCCTCCCAGGTGCCCTGCCGCAGAAAATACGGCACGTACTGCACAAAGCAGGTCATGATGTGGCGTCCTTTCGGGGCAAGCGTATTGTCAACATTGGACGCCACCACGCAATCCACCCACAGTTGTTCCGGAATCTCACCAAACTTGGCGATGTCATAGCAGCGTTCGGCAAATTCCAGAGACGGCACCAGCGTGAACAACGAACGCTGCGCCGGGCTGGCGCCCGCGAGCATGCCTTTCACACGCGGCTCCTCCGCCAGCACCAGGTTCACCTTCGAGCACGGCCCGTTCATCTTGATTCCCTTCACCGCCTGCCGAAACTCGCCGGGCAGCTCCTTGCTGTCCACCAGACCTAAGAATGTGCGCTTGGGATCGGCGCTGGACAGCACCATGCGGGCGGGAATTTCGGTTCCATCCTCCAGCACCACAGCCATCACTCGGCCATCGCGCACATCAATGCGCACCACCGGAGCGGAGGTGCGAATCTGAACGCCCCGTTTGCGGGCTGCCGCCGCCAGCGCCTGGGTAATGGCTCCCATGCCGCCTATGACGTGCCCATAAAATCCCTGCAGCTCGTGCTCGCCGCCGCTCAGCAAATGAAACAGCAAGCCCAGGGCGGTACCCGGGTCGTAGGGGCCCCCGTGTTTGCCGTAAACGTTGTTGGCGAGAAAAAGAGTTTTCACCTTCTCCGACTCATAATTGCGGTCGAGGAAATCGCCCAGGCTGCCGGTCAGAAAGGAGATAAGCCTGGCAATCTCCTGATTGCTGATGCCCCGGAACCGCCGCCCCACACGCAGCAGCTTCCACCAGCTTTCCAGCCCATTCAGTTCAACCTCCGGCGGCGGCTCGAGAAAGAAGGGCTGCAGGTAGCGAGCCAGCTTCTTCAGCTCATCGTCAACCCGAACGAAAGTGTCAGCATCGTGAACGGAAATCTTGCGCAATTCTGCCACGGTGCGCTCCCGGTCCGCCCACCAGGGCAGCACCTGGCGATCCGGGAACGGCACCTGCAGCGCCGGGTCGCAAGGAATCATTCGCAGCCCATGCGAAGCCAGCTCCAGGTCGCGGATCACCTCCGGTCGCAGCATGCTGGCAATATAAGAGGTGGTCGAAGCGCGGCAACCAGGCGCAATTTCCTCAGTTACGCAACAGCCTCCCACAATTTCCCGCCGTTCCAGCACCAGCGTGGAAAGTCCGGCTCCGCCCAGGTAGGCGGCGGCGGTCAGCCCATTGTGGCCGGCTCCAATGACGATCACATCGAAAGCAGGGGTTTGCGGCATGGTTAAGACATGACCGGGAGTTGCAACCCGTTATCCCCAGAACAGCGCACATACTACACTCGAGAACCTGATTCAGAAAGGCCGCGTCCTGGAAAACAGTTGTGCTCTCGCGAGCCGTGCGCCGGCGCATTGAGCACCGCATTCTGACCTATGGAAACAAAACCGCGACCTTCGAAGGCCCGTCCGTCTTTTAGAACGCTCAAGCTGATGCTGCTGATCCGCAAGCTGCCGCTTGCCGCGCCCTCTTTCGCCCTAGCCAATACAACATCGCGCCCACAGCCAGAAGTACCGTCGTCCCGCCCACGACTTTGATGACCGCCAGCCCCGGATTCGCCTCCTCCGGGCTGGGAACGAAAGAAAGGGCAATGGTGAGCAACGCTGTCGTGAATCCGAGACCGGAAAGCAGTAAAGCTACTGGCTTGCTTCCGGGAACGCGAATCACTTCCGCCCCGGCGGGGTCGCGCTGCAGGCGGAACATGGCGCCAAACAGAAACAAGTAAGGCAGGAAATAAGTGATGATGCCCATGCTTACCAGCACGTCATATGCGCCCTTCACGCTGGTGCCTGCCTGTCCTAAAAATACAAAAAGAACGCCGCAGCCCGCCTGCAGAATCAGAGCCAAGTATGGCGTCTTCCAGCGCGGATGCAGTTTTCCAAACAGCGGAGGGAGAAAGCGGTCAAGGCCGGCCACAAACGGCAGGCGCGCAACCGCGGCCAAGTACGCACCAGCTGCTCCCAGGTTGCTGAGCGCAATGAAGCCGGCGGCAACCGGAATGATCCAGAAAACTCCCACCCGCTCCGCCGTTTTCGTGATGGCCTGCATCAATCCCTGCAGATCGCTTACCTGGTCGTGAGGCAGCGCCAGCAGCACGCCCACCGTACCTATAACGTAACAGAAGGTCACCACCAGACCGGCGGTGAAAAGCGCCCAGGGCACCGTCCGCCGTGTGTTCTTGATCTCCTCGCCCATGAACGACGCGGTTTCGCAACCGCCAAAGGCAAACGTGAGCGTTGACCAGAAAATCATGTCTTTGAGGTGAGTGCTGGGGATCATTGCTCGGGCGCTGAACGACGTGGCCGACCCAAAGCGGTGCCAGGCGAACAAACCCATGCCGACGATAATCACTACCGGCAGCCACATGGCCAGGGCGCCCACATTGTGCAGCCACTTGCCCACGTCCAGCCCGACCACGTTCATGATGGTCACCAGCGCCAGAGTCGCGATGGAAAAAATGATGTAGAAGTGAGCATCGTTCGCAAGATGGTTCCACCGGTTTCCCCGCATGTACAGGGCGTTGCTGGCGGCGAAATAGAGGACAGCGGGGAAATATGGCAGGTTGCTGGTCCAGTAGATCCAAGCGCACATGAAGCCGCCAAAATCGCCAAAGGCGCGCTTGCTCCACACGTAAAGCCCGCCTTCCTGCGGATAGCGCGACGAAAGTTCAATCACGGAAAGCGCCAGCGGTGTGTAGAAGGTGAGCCAGGCTCCGAACCAGATGATCACCGCGCTGGGGCCGGCGCTGGCGGCGGTGGCGATCCAGCGCAGACTGATGCCCGTCACCACATAGAACAGCACCAGGTCCACCGCTCCCATCACCCGCTTGGGGCGCGCAGCCATATTGCCATCACTGCGGGACGCGGGAACCAGCGGGCTTTCCGCTGCAGCGGGAGCACCCCGGGGAGGATTGGTGGCGGTCATCAGGCCGTCTATGGTGCACTAATCGTGCCTCAAAAAGAAGCCGGAATTGCCGTGCTGCTGTGTGCGTGGGTAAAGGAACCTATGATTAAGACAGTGGCTGTGAAAGGGATGGCCTTTAAGCGGTCCGCAAATCCCAGAAATCCTCGCGACTTTTAGCCGCTGGAATCGCGTTCAGGCTTGCCTATATATGATGTTCAGAGTGGTAAAAGAGAATATGGACTGGAAGAAGGAAATATTGGCCACGGAGCAGCGCATCCGCCTGCACGTGCTGGAGACGCCGCTCGAGCGCTCCCACTACCTCAGCAAGGCGGGCGGGGCGGAGGTCTGGCTCAAGCTTGAGCACTTGCAGCATACCGGCTCATTCAAGCTGCGCGGCGCCATGAACAAACTGCTGTCGCTTTCGTCCCAGCAACTGGAGCGCGGCGTAATTGCGGCTTCCACCGGCAATCACGGCATGGCGGTTTCCTATGCCGCTGGCAAGCTGGGAGCCAAGGCTACCATTTATATGAAGGAAGGCACGCTGCCGGAAAAGGTGGATCTCATCCGCTCATTGGGTGGCGCCACGATTTTTCACGGTGCCAACCCCGTTGATGCGGAAAACAAAGCGCGCGAAGTTTCGCGGCAAACGGGACAGGTGTTCATTTCGCCCTACAACGATCAGCAGGTCATTGCCGGGCAAGGCACGCTGGGCGTTGAACTGGCCCGCCAGTTGCCGGACCTGGATGCGGTGTTCATTTCCGTTGGTGGCGGCGGCCTCATTTCCGGCATCGCCGGCTATCTGAAGGCCATGAACAAGAAAATAAAAATTGTCGCCTGCTGGCCGGAAAATTCCCCTGTGATGTACGAATGTATGAAGGTGGGTCGGGTGGTTGAAGTTCCTGAACAGGAGACCCTCTCCGACAGCACCGCCGGCGGCGTGGAAGAAGGCGCCATTACTTTGGAGCTTTGCCGCAGCCTGATTGACGAATGCGTGCTGGTCTCAGAGGCGGACATTCTCGCGGCCTTGAAACTGATTCTGGCAAAAGAGCGCTGGCTGGTGGAAGGCGCGGCCGCGCTGCCCGTCGCCGCCTACCTGCGCCAGGCCAAGGACCATCAAGGCAAGAAGGTGGCCATTCTTCTTTGCGGTCGCAATATTCCCTTCAAGAAATTGCAGGCCGTGCTAACCAGCTAACATCTGGAACTCGGTGCCCCACTCAAGCCGGTCTTTGGCTTGAGTGGGTGAAGGGGTGCCTCACCCAAGTCGCCTTTGGCTTGAATGACCTAGATCTTGCCCCGCTTGCTATCCACTTCCCGCCCGTTTACCCATTGCTTTTGTTCCGCAGTTCGCCACCAACTCATCCAGCTTTCCAAAAATCCGCGAATTATCCTGCGCCGGATAGCTGCGCAGGTTTTCCCGGTATTCATTCAGATTGAACAGGAACGATTCAATCCGCTCTTTGTTTAAGTCATCCCAATAGGCGCCGTATCCCATCTTGTGAATGTAATAAGCGTTGAACACCTGCTCGAATTGCCGCTTTAGAGGCCATGCCAGGTAGGGCTTGCGCAGGTGCAGCGCTTCACTGATGAGCGAGAATCCCGAATTCGCCAGCACCGCTTTGCACCCTGCCAGGTCCGTCAGAAACCCGTCCAGGCTGGGCTTGCGAAAAACCAGGTTTCCTTCTTCTCCTTCGCCTTCGAACCCGTAACAGACGAAGCGCTGCCGAATGCGTTTCAGTAATTCCGTTAGCTCCGCCGAGGGCGAAGTCACGTACACCAGCACGTAATCTCCGCTGCTGGCCCGCGCCTGCAGCACTTCCTGGCGAAGAATAGGCGGAAACAGAAATGTATCCCTGCGCCGTAACGGCGCCTCGAAGAACGAGACCACCAGGTAGGCATCGCAGCCGTGCGTCATGAAGCGTGTCACCAGCTTGGCCGCCGCTGCGTCCTTGCGGCATTCGCGCGGGTAGGAAATCTCAGCCCGCGTCAGCAGGTGCTGGTTGTCGATGGAAATTACGGGCAGGCGGGCGCGGTGCGCGAGATGGCAAGTCAGCGGCTCAAAGTCGGTGACCACCAGGTCAATTTCCCACTCCTCCGCCAGCCGCGTGAGCTGCTTGATGCTTTTGGCGGCGCGCGGCGCCTTCAGCAGGTTGCCAAAGATCGTTTTGCGGTAGCGCACACGATTGCGCACATAGGCCAGGCGCAAGCCGTAAATTTCGGTGACGTCGAACTCCGATTTCAGGTTGCGCAAGCCGCGATCGAAAGAGGCCACGTGTACGCTGTGGCCTTGGCTTTGCAGGTGTTTAATCATTTCCTTGGCGCGCGTGGAGTGCCCCGAGCCTTCGCCGTTTACACCATAAAGAATGTTGGCCATGAGGTAAGACTGATTGTAGGTGGAGGGGGAGTTGAAAGCTATTAGCAATCACGTGGGCACAGGCGCCCTCGCCTGTGCGGGCGGAGTGCTTCGGTTGGGATTATCGGCCGGCGCCGGCTGCTGCCGCGGCGGCCTTCTGCGGCGCCAGCGAGGCAATCGCCTCCGTCAGCTTTTCCGGCGTGTAGGGCGAATCAATTTCTTTGTCCACGCTGGGATGCCCGTGTGTCGAGTGCAGCACCAGCACCTTGGTCGACTGGCTCGCCTTCTTCACCATGTAGGGCAGGTGATGGCGGTCGTTCTTGCTGAGCGTGTCGCCCAGAATTACCAGATCGTAGGTCTTGCGGCGCACCGACTCCTCCACCGCCTTGCGGCCCGTTACCTGGTCCACCGCGTGCCCGGCTTTCTGTATCTGGGCGCCCTGCGAGGCAAGAAGTTCAAGATCGTCTTCGGCGTACAAGATGGAAAGCTGTGCAGATTTTGACATGGCTTGGTTTCTGGAACGTCTCCGGAGGGCACAGTACCAAGCGCGCACCACCTCGGAAACGTCACCAAAGACCAAGCCCCGCGGGGCTTTCGCAACCCCGCGCAATCAAGCCACTTACAGGTACTTCAGCGTGTCGGCAATGAGCTTATGTGTGCCCTGATAGGAATCCCCTGCCCCTTCCCACTCCATCGAGCAATAGCCGCGGAACCCGCTGGCTTTCAGGATCCCGAACGTCTTTGGAATATCAATGTGGTATACCTTCCCTCCATCGCCCACTTCGGAATCCTTCACATGGCAGATGTTGTAAGCGTGGCCGAACATGGCCGTCACCGCTTTGTAGTCGAAATCGGCATTGCCGCCCATCATGGAGTTACAGAAGTCGGGCAGCGCATGCAGCCAAGGGCTGTTCACCTTTTTGATCACATTGACAATGAAGAACGCATCCTCGCTTACTAGGTCATCATTTTCCAGGTTGACCACCACGTTCTTGGAAGCGGCGTACTTGACCACCTGGCGCAGCGACTCCGCCGTGCGTGCCACGTCCGGCTTGACGTTCTTCGCGCCGCCAATATGGTTGCGAATGCTGGGCGAGCCGACCGCCACGGCAATGTCCACCCACTTCTTGCCCAGGTCTATGGCCTTCTGCCGCACGGCCGGGTCGGGATCGTAATAGCTTTCCTCGCCTCCCATCGGGATATCCACAATGTGGCAGCCCGCCTTCTGCACCGCCTCGCGGAACTGGCCCAGGTAGGCGGCGTCCGTGGAGGCGAAATGCTGTCCCAGCGGCTCGAGTTTATTCACCTTGAATTCCTTCACCACCATGGCAGGAAACTCCAGCAGAGTCATGCCCGGCTTGCTGCGGTCGCGATAGGTGTTGGTGGGACTGTCAATCCAGAAGCGAAACGGCCACGAGGCTACCGAAATGCGCTCTCGCGGCCCTGCGGGAAACGTCATGTGCGGGCCGGGGATCGCAGCTTCCAGCCTGCCATCCAGAACTTCCGGCACGGCCGCATACACCGAGGCCGCAGCCGCCACACCGAGTGAATTCTTAAGAAATGACCGCCGCGAAAAAGGTCTCATCGAGTTCTCCAGAAAAGGTATGCTTGCGCCGAAGCAGTATTTCACAGGCGGCAGTCTGGAGTCAGTAGTCAGGAGTCAGCAAATGCCAGGCAATACCGCCGCGACACCCCTGCATCTCACCCCAAGATGGAGGCCAGCAAGACTCGCGCGCCGCACCCGTTGTCAGCGAAGGAGAAGGCGGCGCTGGCCCTCGTCATTACCTGGGTGGCGGGATTTGTGGACGCTGTCGGCTACCTCGTCCTCTCTCACATCTACACCGCCAACATGAGCGGCAACACAGTTAGCGTGGGCCTGCACACCGCTCTGCTCCGCTGGAGTGAAGTGTTGCGCGAAGGCTGGCCGATCCTGATGTTCGTGGCCGGATTGGTCTTCTGCGCACTCATTCACGAAACTGGCAAGCGAGCCGGCATCCTTGCTACTTCTTCCGTCACCTTCGCCCTGGAAGCCGCCATGCTGGCTGCCTTCATCCCTCTCAGCCTCGCTCATTTGCACGATGGGCAGGTGCAGACCCAGTCTGTCTCACTGTTCTACCTGATCGTCGCTCTTCCCTCTCTCGCCATGGGCCTGCAGAACGCCACCATCAGCCATGTGGGTGCTCTCTCCCTGCGCACCACTCACGTCACCGGATCCCTCACGACCTTGGCAGAAGCGCTCGCCGTGTATATCTTCTGGCTCTACGACCGCACGCGCGGCCGCTTCCGGCGCCGCATCAGGATTGCTTTGCGCCTCAGTCCACGACAAAAATCCGCTCAGGCGCTCGCCCTTATGACCGGCTCCTGGATCGCCTTTGTGGCTGGCGCGGCCTGTGGTGCTGTTCTCAATTCAAAATGGCACACCGCGTGCCTCCTTCCTCCCATCTGTATGCTGCTCATTCTCGCCGTGGTAGACATCTTTCGTCCCATCGCCGTCGCCTGGGCCAAGCACGTGGAGTAGCCGGCGCAGTGTGACTCCGCAGGTTGACATCCTTATCTTGAGTACCCATCAAGTTCTGTCATGTTGAGCAAGGGCGCATGCCCGAGTCGAAACACCCCTGCGCCATTTCAATCATTGATTCAGCCCCAGGGAGTTCTCGGCAAGATGTTAGCAAGCAGTCATCCGTGCTCATCCGTTCGACGGCTAATGAGTTTGCTTCTGCCGCCAGTCGTAAGGCAAACGCCAACAGCCCACAGCAATATCTGGAAGATGCCATCACCGATCAGGTAAGCTGTTTCGCTCACTATGCGACTGCGCGACAAGGTAGCTCTCATAACCGGCGGCACCTCCGGCATTGGCGAGGCCACTGCCCTGCTCTTCTCCCAGGAAGGCGCACGCGTGGCCATTACCGGCCGCAGCGCGGAACGCGGCCAGAAGCTTGCGCGAAAAATTCAAAACGCAGGCGGCCATGCTCTTTTTCTTGAATGCGACGTGCGCTTTGCCGAGCTCTGCCGCCGTGCAGTAGAGGAAACATTAAAAGTCTTCGGCCGCCTCGACGTACTCTTCAACAACGCCGGCGTCTACTACCCGCACACAGCGCTCGACTGCACCGAGAAGGAGTGGGATCTGCAGATTGACATCAACCTGAAGGGCACTTTCCTCATGTCCAAGTATGCCCTGCCTGCCATGATCGCGCAGGGCAGCGGCGTGATCATCAACAACAGCTCGGGATGGGGCCTCGTGGGCGGCGACACCGCCGTAGCCTACTGCGCCTCTAAAGGGGGCGTGGTACTGCTCACCAAGGCCATGGCCATTGACCATGGCCGCCAGGGCGTTCGCGTCAACTGCATCTGCCCGGGCGACGTGGACACTCCCATGCTCCCCGAAGATGCCCGCATGCGCGGCCTCAAATGGCAGGACTACCTGGCCGGCGCTGCTAATCGCCCCATGGGACGCATCGGCACGACCGATGAAATCGCCAAGGCTGTGCTCTTTCTCGCCAGTGACGACTCTTCCTTCATCACCGGAGCTGCACTGGCGGTGGATGGAGGCGGCACCGCGGATTGAAAAAACCAGGAAACACCGCATCGTGACCCGGCTGCAACGCAGACAGCCAATTTCGTCCACCGCCAGGCGCGAGCCTTAATGCGCCATTTGCGAACTGAAGAACAGGAAGAAGTTCGAACCCACTTCCACGGCGCGGCCGGCTGCCTCAACATCGTCCATGATTTTGGACGACGTAATGCCGCTGCTGCCATCCGCGGCCGGCCAGTCGCTTTGGCTCATTACTAGAACGGGCCGGACCTCCCACCATATGGCGCCAGTATTCACCCGGCTGTTGTCCACCACGTGGCTGTGATTCGGTGTGGGCACAAACATCGGCATGCTGGGTGGCGTTTTTCCAAATGCAAGCAGCGTTGTGGAGAGATCCACCGAGGAAGCATGCATGGTGCAAGTGCCGGGCACGTGATGGCTCGGGTCAGGGCACTGCGTCGTAATGGCAGGATTCACCGTAGCCTTCCAAGCTTCAGGTATGAAGCCGAAAGCGTTGATGAGCGCCGTACCCAGTGCGGCGCCGCAAAACTCACCGGGACGACCGCCGTCGGGGCATTGCATGGCGTCACCAGGATTGGTGTCGTGGTCCACCGAGAACATCGGAATCAGCACATACAGATGTGCGGTGTGCTTGATATTTCCTCCGGTGGGATCTTGGGTCGGTTCGGTGATGGGCTGGCAAATCGGCGTCTGCATTTCGTTGGGGTCAGATTGCGCAGGGGTGGTGTTGAAATCCAGATCCATGGTGGGCTGGTCCACGCAATCGAAATTCTGCAGGTATGTGAAGGTAAGGAGTCGCTGGTTGCCGAAGGCGTTGGTTTGATTGGGGCCAAGCTGCGCCCAGGCGCCGCGGGGAAGCAGCGTTATCAGCACGATGGCAGCCATAATGGTCAGCAGCGATTTGAGGTGGAAGCGGATCATGGTTCCTCCTTTTCCGGAGCAGATTGGATGGATATGCCGGCGTTACATTGTTTCCAGAGCAGCGGACGCTAGTTCGTTGCAGGGTTGGGTAATGATTTCAGATACTCAACCAGATCGTTCTTTTCCTGGTCGCTCAGCCCCAGGCTCATGCAAGTGTCGTAGTGGTTCACCACGTCGAGCAGGGTGGCGAAGCGCCCGTCGTGATAGAAGCCGCCTTTGGTATGTGCCCACAGGCCGCCGAGCGGTGAGGTGCGGTAGCGCTTGTCAGGGGCGCGGTTGGCCTGAAAGTCGTCTATGCAGATCTCTGAGGGCTTATGCAAGTTCCACCCGGAGTCAGTGCCTACGGGTTCCATGTGGCAAGTGCTGCACTTGCCTTTTCCGTTGAAGACCGCATCGCCACGAGAGGCCGCCTCCTGGTTAAAGCTGCCGGGCGGCGGCGCCGGTGCTGGAATAGCCAACTGGTAAAAGTGCAGGGCCGGCAGCTTGGGAGTAATGAGGTCAGTATTGCTCCGCACATCGCCGAACCCGGCCTTGGCGGCAATAGGGAATTGATTGGCATCATTCAACCGGGGATCGAAAAAGTTGCCCATGCCGTGCATTTCCAGATTCGCTACAAACGCATTCCAGTGAGGAACCGAGCCCCACCCGGACCACGTATGCAGGTTCACACCGGCCAGGCCAAAAGCGGGGGGAATCAATACGGCGCCGGGAACATTGGTGCCGGTCACAACTCCGTCGGTCATTTGTTGGGAATTTGCCGTCTTTCCATCCAGAATCAGCTCGGCATCGAACTTCCCCGGTCCCCAGGTGTGGAGCACGTTGCGCACCGTGGCCTGGTCAGTGCCCAGCAGGTCGGCCACCGGCTGAAGATCAGGAGCAAGAGCGATAATCGCGCCCACATTGAGGTCCCGATTCGGCCAGCCGTCCAGTCGATGTCCGATGCCAGGAGCGAACGAATCATCCACCCGCGAATGGCAAAGAGCGCATTGAATGCCAACTGAACGGAGACTGCCGCTGGAGTTGAAAAAGCCGGTGACCCCAACCACAGCATTGGCTTTGAGGAGCAGTAAGGTCACGGCGGGATCGTCCAGGTCGACCTGACCGCGCTTAAGAGCTTCGATAACATTCGCGGGTAGCGCATCCACATCTACTTTCAGTCCAACCGCGAGTGCGGTCCGGGGTGAAACTCCTAGTCCAACACCGCCGAACTTATGCCCTTCAATGGCCTGGTGAAGCTGGAGCGTGTCGCCCCAGAATGCCTGATCGCCAAACGTATCGAAGCGGAAGGTTTGCCGGCCCTGCTCCAACAGCGCCGAGTTGTTGTGCAGGATGGCCTGGTCAAAGCCGGTTAGGTGATCCTTCGCTTTCGAGTGGATCTGCGCGAGATAGCCGACCAACACGACCCCAAGCACAGCCGCAACCGTAATTTCGAGCCAGCGCTTATTCATACAGCACCCCCGGTGTCGTTTACCTGAGGTTGTACTTAGTGGCTCGTTACGCGCGGCGTAAAGATACGGTTAAGTTAACGTTAAGAAATCATGTGGTGGGCCGTGAAGCTCAAAACGGTAGCCGACGCGAGCTTCGGTGCGAATGTAGCGAGGATGTTCCGGAAACGGCTCCAGCTTTTTGCGCAGTTGCCGGATGTAGACCCGCAGTTTCCCGGTTCGCACAGGCTGGCCTTCCTGCTGAATCGCGTGCAGCAGGCGCTCGTGGGAGACAACGCGGTTAGCCTCGAGAATAAGGCAACGGAGTAATTCAAATTCTTTGGGCGCCAGATGCTGTTCCTGCCCGCAGGCGACCACCCTGCGTTCGGCAAAGTCAATGTACAAATCGGCAGTCTTAACCGTTGGCGGCGTAACAGCGCAGTGATCAGCTACTCGGACCATCGCGAGCTTGATGCGCGCCAGCAGTTCCGGCATGGTGAAAGGGGCGACAACGTAGTCATCTACACCTGCGGCCAGCGCCGCCATGCGCAACGGACCCGGGCGGTTCCTTAGCAGAGCTAGAATCTGCAGATTGGACTCGGCTCTTAATCTGCTATAGAAGCTCTGCACGGCTACCGAGTCCTCAGGAAAATCTGTAAGCACAACTTTGGGGTCCCAACTGCGAACTAACTCCACGGCGGCATACCAATCCACGGCGGTCTGCACATCGTATCCGTGATCGCGCATGCCCGAACCTAGCTCCTGCAGCGTAGCCGCATCCTTGCATACAAACAGGACGCGTCCTTTTTGGCAGTCTACGACACTCATAACCATGGCCCTTTTCCGTACGCCCTGCTTCTAAGGGAGTTTTCCAGAAGGTAAGAGTTACAGTCAGCCTTCGAGTTTTGCAACCGCCGCAAACTTTCGCGGGCCGGCGACTCCTGTGAAAGAAGGGCGCAAGATTGCATTTCTGAGGACATTGATATCGACCGAAGGACAGTGACCTGCATCACAGCGCCCATCCCCTGATAAATGGAAAAGTGCTGTCAAGAAAAAAGCTATGTCATCGGGCTTTCCGCGGCTGATACATCGGACACAGATGCTGATAGAGGTAAGCAAGGCACTCTGCAGTAGTTCAAAGCGTGCCATCCAAAAAAGTACGCGCCTACTCGAAAGCATTGACGCTAAGCGCACCTCTCATCGCAAAGCACAATCTATTGGGCGTTCCCAACCAGCTGAATCTTGGTTTCAGGAAAAGTCTATTATGAGCAGCCGCTGACTCGGCCCGCGCCCACGCCTTCCCATGACGGCCGCCACGTTTCAATATTTCGCGTAGGTGGAATTCATCCTGGGGCGCGGCTTGCCGTTGACGTAGGCCGCCACATCGTAGGCTTGTTGCGGAGTCAGTGTGCCGGGAGCGTTCTGTGGCATGTTGTACTGCACAAAAGCGGCCATCTTTTCCACGCGGTACATGCCCGCTCCATCGTTAAATGAACCTGCCCCCCAGAGTGGCGGCAGGATGGGAGGAACTCCTGCGCCGTCAACGCCATGACAAGCTGCGCATTGCTTGGCATAAATAGCAGCGCCCCGGGCGGGATCGCCACGCAGCCGCGGCAGATTCACTAGGCCGCGCCCGGGAGGAGCGTGCCCGGCGGACTTCGCCGGCGACAACCAACCGATATATGCCAGCAGGGCTTTCATCTCCCTGCTGTCCGGCGCCGGCGGGCGGCCGTTCTCGCTCCGCGCAAAGCACTGTTGGATACGCCGGGAGAGAGGGATGACGCGGCCGGCGCGCTCGTTGTAGGTGGGAAAAATATGTGCCAGACCCACCATCGGACCAGAGTAGGCTGCGCGCCCGCTCCGCAGGTGGCAATCCGCGCAATTCATCTGATTGCCGACGTATTCGGCGGCATAGCGGGGCGTGTAGTCGAAAATGTTCTGGCCCAGGCGAATGCTTTCACCCGCCGGACCTGCGGGAATGTGTGCGGGAGCGGCTGCTTTCGCACGTTCTGCCACTTTTGATTGCGCCATGGCCGGCGGAAACGTCCACCCACAACCGGCACTTGCCAGCAGAGCCAGGGCTAGTGCTGCGACTTCGTTAGTGCGCCTGCCGGGCTTCACTGCGGTCCTCCTGCCGCCGTGGCCGGGCCGAAACCAAATTTGCGATAAACCGCCTGCGCTTCTTCTGAACCCAGATACGCTACCCAGGCCCGCGCAGCGCCCGCATGCGGCGCGTTGCGCAGCACTCCTGCAGCGTAAATGGCTGTGGTGTTCTCGCTGGCAGGAATGGCCACGCCGCTGATCGCATTGCCGATTTTCTCCTGAAAGCGTACCTCCGAGGACCAGGTCACGCCGGCTTGCGACCTTCCGTCCAGAATTCGCATGGGCGTCTGCCGATGGTGAATGTGAGTCAGGTAGGCGGTTCCCGCCTTTACTTTAGCATCCATCACTTTATGCACCAGCGCATCTCCGCCCGCCTTGCGCAACGAGTCCTCAATCTGCCGGGCCACCCCTTCCCAGGCTGGGTTGGGCATGGAGAGCCGGATTTCATCCTTTCCCAAATCCTGGAGCGAGCGAATGCCGCGCGGATTCCCGGCATGCACCATGATTTCCAGCTGGTTACTGGCATAGTGGATGGGCTTCTCGATCTGCCCTTGCTGTTCCATTTCCGCTAAGACCCGCGCTCCGGCCTCGTACACGTCAGCCTGCGCCTGCAGCGTCAGATTTCCCAGCGTAAGGATGCCATTGTGTTCCATTTGGCGGCGCAGAATGCCCGGCGGCAGCGTTTCATAGAAAATACGTCCCTGCAGTTCCGGGTGCTGCTTCTCAAACCCCTCAATCAGGTCGGGCAGCACCATGAACTGATTGCCGCCGATAAACAGCACCAAACGCGCGTCCGCAGGGTTGCCGTGCAGATCGGGAACGTTATCCACATCGTCCACCTGGAAGACGTAGCCCTTATCAGCGGCAGGATTGTTGCGGCCCTGGCTCCAGGGTGGCGCCTGCTGCGCGGCAACCAGGGAGGGCAGAAGGATGACCCAAGCCAGCACAAAACGCCACCCACCACCCAGTGCTCGTTGCTTGGCCAATTTGCATCCTTTACGGCTTGATGTAAGTGTAATGGCCTTCGCTCTGCAGCAGGACCAAGCTGGCCACCATGGAGGCTACCACCAGCACACCGTTGTGGATGTGTGCCAACATGTCTTTCACAACTTCTTCCCGCGGCTGTGCTAGTCTCAAGCGGCCAATCACCACCTTCGCCGCCTCTTCCAGGCCGGTGTGGCAGCTCAGGAATTTCACTCCTCGTGCCTGCAGGCCCTGCAGGCTAGTGTCCTGATAGATGGAGTTTTCGTCATCGGGATCGCGGGGAGCGCTCTTCGCTACTTTGGTGGAGTAGTAGAAGTTGCGCACCGCCGGTTTGCCGGTCTCCGGGTCGGTTTCATTGAACACTTCACCTATGCGATATGTCTGCCAGACATAATCATCGTAGTTCAGCAGGTTGGCCGCTCCATGCAGCCCCGCCACAATGCGGATTTGCTGAGCCGGGATGCCCAATCCGAACTGCAATCCATTGAGCGAATTTTTGATGTTGTTCAGGAACTTGCCCTTGTCGATGATGGTGGCGTCATACACCTGTTTGGCGCGGGCTGGCAGGCGCAGCAACTCGTCAAATTCCTTGATGTTCCAGTCGCTGCGCCGGTAAACCAGTTGCGCCTCGGCGGTTTTGTCGCCTACAGCGGCTAACGCCGCCAATCCCACTGCCGCCTGTTCTACAAAACCACGACGAGAAATCTTGCTCACGAGGTTCGCTCCTTTTCGTTGCAATTCCGAATGCTCGTATAGAAGGTCGCCCTGTCCGTGCCTGGTCGGCTATGGCCGCCCGAATCCAGCGCGCGAAGTGACTTTCGGCGCCGGTGCAGAATCCCGCTCGTCCACGGGATAGAACGATCGTATATAAAACGTCACGGCCTGGACTTCTGCCGGCGTCAGCAGCGGCCACGCTGGCATAGCGCTGCCCGGAACTCCGTCTGCAATCACCCGCGCCGCTGCAGCGTACGACGGGCGCAGTTCCGCGAAACTGGGCGGAGTTGGCTTTAAGAGCGCAGCGTCCGACCCGTCGCCTTTGCCGTTGTCCCCGTGGCAGCGTGCGCAATGCACAACATACACCCGCCGTCCCGCTTCCTGCAGCGCTCCGTCGGAGGCCAGACGGGCCTGCGCCGAGAGTTCGTCATTGCGGCAGAGCGTAGCGGTATAGGCGGCCACGGCGCTCAGTTGATCCGTTGGCAACGATTTCCACGCCGCCATTCCCGTGCCCTCCACTCCCTCTTCCAGCGCCCTGTGGATGAGCGAGTCGGAAAGCTTAAACGCCGTGAGATCCAAGGCCGGCGGCTTCAACTTCAAACCTGTGGCCGGCCTGCCATCGCCGCGTTCACCATGACAGGCGGCACAAAACTGGACAAATACCTCCCGCCCCTGCTGCAATTGCGCAGAGGACCGCGGTGAGGACGCGGGCTCAGATGGCCTTGCTGCTTGCCCTACGCCAGCCAAACCAACTGCTGTCAACATCCCTAGCAGTCCCACCAGGCACTTAGGTCCCATTGTTGACTTATCCCTGAAATAATGGCGATGCCTTGCGATTGTATCGGAAGTGTCGCGATCACCCCAGACCGCCTGGCGGAGGTTAGCCCTTGGCTTACCCTTCGAGAGCGCAGCCCAAGCGGCGAAGACCCTCGGCCGTCATCTCGGTATCGCCGCCTAAACCGATGCGGAAATGCCGCGGCATTTCGAAAAATTTCCCCGGCACTACGCTGGTTTCGTACCTTTCTCGCAGCAGGTTGCAAAATTCTTCCACATCTCCCCGCCGCAGCTGCGGGAAGGCCACGGTGCCGAAGGCGGGGCGAAAACAGCGCAGCTTCCGGCTGGAATCGAAGAAGGCGTTCACTGCCCGGCGGTTGGCGTCGAGAATGCTTCTGGCTCGGGCGGCAATCCGCTCCAGGTGGTCGAGTGCCGCTACGCTGAGCAGTTCACCCGGGTGCACCGCAGTAGCGGCAAACACGTCATTCAGGCGCCACATGCGTTCGGCCAGTTCGGGTTCGGCCAGAATCCACCCGCAGCGGAGACCACTCAAGCCGTATGCCTTGGTCAAGCTGTTGGTAATAACGAATTGCCTCCCGAGGTGAATGGCAGAACGGGCAGGCGGCTCAAATATGGCTTCCAGGTACACCTCATCCACTAGTACCCGGGCACTGGAGCGCAATGCAATTTCGCCAATCGCGGCCAGTGTCGGCTCATCTGTGAACGCCCCGCTGGGATTATGCAGATTGGTAATCACGATTAGCCGGGTACGGGGCGTAACCCGCTTTTCGACTTCCTGGGGATCAATGCGGAAATCATCTTCGAAACGGCGGCGGAAGCGACGGATTTTGGCGCCCAAAAAGCGGGCGGCGCTCAGCAGCAACTCGTAGGTGGGCTGCTCCACCAATATTTCATCGCCGGCCTCGAAGCATGCCGCCATGGCCAGGTGGTTGGCCATGGAAGTACCGGCAGTGGCGACCACACATTCGGGCTGCACCTGGTTCTTGCGTGCCAGCCGCTCCTGCAGGGGTTGATAGCCATACACTGTTGGCCCATTGATCTCCAACTCCTGAATATTCACTCCCATCTCGGCAAGCGGGTAACTGGCCACTCCGCTGGTGGCCAGGTTATAACGCGCCGCCGAGCATAGCTTGGCCCATTCCATATACGGGGAGCGAATCGTGCTGCGTGGGTACTTCATTCCGCCGTCCTCACTCTTTTGTGCCGCGACCACAGCAGATACACCGGCACGCCCAGCAGCAGGATCAGAGTCCCAATCAGGCTATTGGCCGGGTACTTGTAAATGGCATTGGCCACCACCACCCAGCACGCCAGCACAAAAGCCGCGGTGGTAAAGGGGTGGCCGGGCGTGCGGAATGTGGCGCGCCCTTCGCCTTCCACTCCCGATTCTCGCCGCCGAAAAACAAAGAGGCAAGTTCCAGTCAGACCAAAGAAGACAAAGTCCGTCGCCACCACATAGTTGAGAATCTGGTCATAGCGTCCGGAGACGGCTATGACCGCGGTCCAGACGCTTTGCAGAGCAATAGCCACAACCGGTACGCGGGTACGCGCATTCACGTAGGCCACGCCGCGGAAAAACAGACCATCTTCCGCCATGGCGAAGTAAACGCGCGGTGCCGTCAAAATGGATTGACTAAGAAACCCCAGAGTGGAAATCGTGATGCCGAGCGCGATCAGCGCTGCGCCGCGGCTTCCCATTGCCAGCCGCATTACGGCAGTTGCCGGTACCGTGGTCTCTGCTAACCCGGCGGGGCCGAGCGCTCGCACGCATACCAGATTAACCGCAAGATAAAGCACAATCACTCCAGCCACGCCGATCAGCAGGGCACGCGAGAGGTTGCGCCTCGGCTCCTTGATTTCCCCGGCCACAAAGTTGGTGGTCTGCCAGCCGCCATAAGAAAACAACACCGGAATCATGGCTGCGCCGAACGCGGTGAGCAGATCAAAAGAGTGCTTCTGGTCGAGCACAGGGCGAAACAGCGGGTGCGGGGCGTGCAACAGAAAGAATCCGGCGCCCACCAGCAGGGCAATGGCCGCGATCTTGAGCAGCATCAGCGCGCTTTGCACGCGGCTGCCCAGCTTTACACCCAGGCAGTTGATGACCGTGAGTACAGCTAGCGTGATCACGGCAATCGCGCGTTCCGAGAGAGGCGCCGCGGTCAGCTCACGAAAATAACGGGCAAAGGTGATCGTAACTGCCGCCATCCCCCCGGTTTCGGTAACCAGCAGCAATCCCCAGCCGTAGAGGAATCCCAGCGCGGGGTGGTAGGCAGAGCGCAGGTAAGCGTACTGGCCACCGACTTCTGGCATGCGATCAGCCAGCTCGGCGTAAACGAAGGCGCCCAGCATGGCCACCATCCCGCCGCCAACCCAGGCGCCCAGGATGAGGACCGGCGTGTGCACCTGCCGGGCCACCACGTAGGGGTTGATGAAAATGCCGGATCCTACAATGCCGCCCATCACCAACATGGTGGCGTCAAAGAGGCCGATTTGACGCGCCAGTTTGGTGGAAGTGCTGCCGGTACTGGCTTGAGCCGCGGGCGCGCTATGGCCGGGAGCGGGCATTAGCTGGCGATATCAGCCAGCCAATCTAACATGCCACCTGCGCCCGCCCTGCCGGCCTATGAATCCATCCTAGGGAACGCGAGTCGTTCTCCACCACTCCCATTTTGGTAATCTCCGTCGCTGCAAGGGTTGAAGAGGTCGCCTCAGAGCTGGCGCTCGGCGGAGCGGCGATTTTCGGTGCCGCCGGCGCGGTCCTCCTGAAATTCGTGGGCGGCGCCGCAGCAGCACGATCGCGCTCATCATGGGCCTGCTTACCTGGATAGTGATCTCTTTTCTGGCCGCCTCCACCATCCTCCGCCGCCGCGATCTGTAACTCAGTTCCCCAGCAGCACAAGCGTGCCGCCACGGTAATCCCGAAAGTCCTCGATAGAGCGTACTATCAGCTCTACCTTCACCGGACCCCACGCAAAAATCCCCACAGTTGCCGTTTGAGGCTTCGGTGGATGCTGGTAAGCTACTGAAAAGATAGCTCCACAGGGATGCGTAAGCGGTCGAACGGGCGGTCTTGAATCACCTAATTTCGTTTTGGGCTCAACGGCTTACACGTGAACTGTAGTAAAAATGTAATAGATTCTGGAGAGGTGCGTGAGCGGTCGAAACGGGCAGTCTTGAAAACTGCTGTGGTCGGAAGGCCACCGGGGGTTCGAATCCCTCCCTCTCCGCCATTAATTTTCTAAAGGATTTAGACCTCTCAGATCAGGCGGCTCCGATTCGGCTACGAGCTCTTGGCCAGAGTCGTGCCTCCTCTGGATCGCCGAGCCGAACCTTTTCTTCCCCAGCATAGACAAACAGTTAGACGTTCACTCGCAAGACTTTATCCGGGGGCCGAATGGACGATCGCCTTTGTCGCGCTGCGCGCATCGCCGCAAAACTGCGAGATCGCCGGCGCGACGTCCCTCGCAGTTCCCTGCCGGCTCCCAACACCCGAGGCCGTTAACCCACGGTCTTTTTGGTAACGATTTTATCTAACGAAAAACGTCGCGGTATGCGTACCGCTCTGGCCTTGAAAATTCAAGGACAAGATCGAAACGCCCTGACCATCTCTCGTTGTGTTGATGTTTACCGTGACCGTATTATTGGGCACGCCCGCGAGTTCCACCGTCAACTGATTCTCGCCTTTAACAACCATGTCCAAGGGAACGTTCGCATGGTTGTCCCATTGGCCCACCCATTGCCCATTTACCTTCACCGTCACTGGAACTTTGGCGTAGTTCGTGAGGTCGAGCACATATTTGTCCGAGGCACGCGGCCCATTCGGCTCCTGCCCGGGATTTGGCGATGGAGATGTCCGCGTCGGCTGATTAGCCGCGGCAGAACTCTGTCCTCCTTGGGCGGGTTGTGAAGAAGCAGGTGGATTCTGTTGCTGACCGGATGATGCCTTCTCCTGCTTCGAGCACGCGGCGAGAGCGAGTAAGCAAACGATGAGAATACTGGAAAGAGCGATTCTCGACAGATGCATGACGACCTCCTATTCGCAAGCATCTCGAAGTTTGGGCCGTATAAGGTCCGGGATTATAACCCTACCCACATGCGTCCGCCAGGTCGCGAAACCTCGTGACCTCGCTGCAGGGATCGGCCGAAAAGATAGAAAGAAGTTAAAAGGGACCTACAGCCGCCCAACGAGAAGAAGAATTAAAAGAATAATCAGGATCAGTCCCAAACCGCCGCTCGGATAGTATCCCCAACCTCTGCTGTAAGGCCAGGAGGGCCATACAGCAATCAAGAGAATCACGACGATAAGCAGCAGAATCACAGGCCCTCCGGGGAGTCACACGCCCTATCCAACGTCGTGCGCGAACTCTGTTCCACAGAGGTGGTGAGAGCCCCACCGGGTTGCCTGCAGTCGCGCAGTCTGGAAGCCCATAGCCCCCCACTGCGCCAATTTCCGGGCTCACCACACGCAAAATCCGGGGCACACCATGCCCGCAAACCATGCCGTCAAACTGAGTATCGCTCCCGGAGATAGCCCCGACCTTGCAATCGGACTGGAGCAGGTGTATATCGAGTCAAAACGAGTCCGGTTCGGCCTTCTCAATGCAGGTCCGGGAGGCGCGTTATGGATCGCGTTCGATTCATCACTCACCAGGGCAAGCAGGTTCTCCTTGTCGACTCCACCAACGCCTCACTGGAAGAAGGAATAAGAATAGCCGATAAAGCGCGGTCCGTGGTGTGCACGCAACAACCTCATTCCGCACTTATCCTCATTGACATCACGGGCGCAAAAATCAGCCGCGAATCGGTAACGCACTCGAAGGAAGTTACCGCTTTGGACCGACCATATGTGAAGCGGGCGGCGTTAGTCGGGGCGGACCGCTTGCCGAATGCGTTTTACGAAGCCATAAAAAGGTTTTCGCAGCGCGATTTTCCGCGGTTCAACACACGCGAACAGGCCCTCGATTGGCTGGTCGCCGAAGAAAGTGCCACTTGATAGG
>DATFDP010000013.1:0-11201 GCA_035252015.1 Terriglobales bacterium | reverse complement strand
CGATGATGCCGTTGTGCACCACCACCACTTTGCCCGAGCAGTCGCGGTGGGGGTGGGCGTTCTCCTCGGTCGGACGGCCGTGGGTGGCCCAGCGGGTGTGGCCGATGCCGTAGGTGCCATCCAGAGGCTTCAGACGAATGGATTCTTCCAGGTTGCGCAGCTTGCCCTCGGCGCGCCGGATCTCGAGGCCCTCGCCATTCCCCGCCACCGCGATGCCCGCCGAGTCGTAACCGCGATACTCCAGCCGTTTCAGACCGTCCAGAATGACAGGGACGACCCGCTTTTTCCCCACGTAGCCCACTATGCCGCACATATTCGAACTCCTTGCCGGGGGAGATGCCTGCTATTCGAGGGTATAACGGAACTCTTCAATGACGGGATTAGTCAAAACCTCGTGCGCGATGCGTGCCACTTCCGTTTCCGCCTGCTCCCGGCTGAGGCCGCCGTCCAGGGTTATTTCGAAATACTTGCCCTGGCGCACGTCCTCCAGTCCCTTGTAGCCCATCTTGTTGAGCGCGCTCTGGATAGTCTTGCCCTGGGGGTCGAGCACACTCTTTTTAAGGGAAACGTATACGTAGGCTTTCATTTGCGCTAATTATACGTCAGAGAAGAACCGAGCTCTTGCGTGCAGAATAAGCCTAAGCTCAGCCGCAAAAGGAGCCAACGCTGAATCAGCCCAGTTGCGCGAGTTCCGAATCCAGGTCCGCAAGCGCGCTCTCCAGCATGCTGCGATGCCGGGGATTGCTGCTGGCTTCCAGTTGTTGCCGGACTTGTGCGCGGGCGAGCGTCAGACTATCTTTTCTGCGCCGGTTTTCGAGTTGTTCTGCACTCAGGCGAGGTTTGGCCTCTGCTGGTTCCTCACTGGCCGCTTCCACCTGAGCCTCTACTGCTTTGCTTTCCCAACCTCTGGCCACGTTCTAATTATACGAGCCGCCTGGCTGCCGCACAGGTGCCGATGGTGATTCTGGCTGAAAGGCAGTGGTCAGTGGCCAGTTGTCAATGGTCAGAAAAACCGCTGCTGTTAGCAGTAGGCACAGGGAGTGCCAGGAGTTCCGAAGACAAGAGCGGCCAACCCGAACAGCGCCAACTACCCGCTAGTAACTACTTTTTGTGCAATTTATCGTAATCGGGCATGAAGACGCGGAGGCCGAAGGCGGGCGTGGTCTTAGTGTAGCCAGCTACAAGTTGCTCTTTGTAGTGTTCCAGATAAAAATCGAAGGGATCTTGCGGATTGATGTCAATTAACTGCATATCGGTGTCATTCATGGTCAGCTTGCCGAAGCGCAGGCGCCCGCCGCGATAAGTCATGTAATTTCCTGGGGGCAGAGTCGGAACGCGCCCGCCGAAATGTTCGACGATGGTGTTGCCCTTCAGTTGGATTGAGTTAAGCCGCCCCTCGAGTTTCGGCAGAGGTAAAATCTGCTGCGGGTCCAGCAACAGGTCATCTTTGTCAGCACGCACGCCCCGAACCTTCCGGGTATTGATGAGGTCGGAGATGTTTACGCCGAGCAGATCCATTAGCCCCTTCACGGGAACGTGCGCCGCTCTCACCTTGTTGGAATGAATGCGGATTTCGCCCTGGGGCGTCAGGCTGAGAGTACCCTCCTCCTCAAACGGGATGTCTCCCTTGGAGTGCAGCTTGCCTGCGATTTTCAGAGTGTTGCCGTTGGTCATAATCGAAATATTTTTCAGGGGGGCGTCGTGGGCGGCAAACACGTGATCGTTCAGGATGTTGCTCATGGCTTGCGTGGTGAGAGCCATGTCGGCGGCGTCAATATGCAGCACGAAAGAGCGGGCATCGTCGAAGATGGGGAAAGGGTTCTGGCCGGTGGGAGAAAGCCATCCGGAGAGCTCATAGATATGGACGGCGATGGGAGCCGTGAAGTGGTACATCACGTTGCGCATGGTGACGGCGACCATGGTGGGTTTCGGCGGGCCCGATTGGGAGGCGGCTCCCAGTGTCAGCACGAGGATAGCCACAGCAGCGGCGATCGGTTCGCGCATACGCATTGGTTACATGGGATGCAGTGGTTAGCGGACGTGGCGCGATGCGATGGGAACATTTCCGGGAGGGGGGCCCGCACCTAAAATCACAATTGGAATCGAGCTAGAGCCGGAACAACTCGCGCAGGCGCTTGGTCTGGGCGCGGCTGACAGGAATTTCGGTCTGCTTCTTGTCGTCCATGCGTAGCTGGTAGGAGCTCTTGAACCAGGGCACCACTTCTTTTATGTGGTTGATGTTGACCAGGTAGGAGCGGTGGGCCCGCCAGAACAGGTTGGGATCGAGATTAGCCAGCAGTTCTTCCAGGGTGCGGCAGTTAGACTGGCCTTCCATGCCGCTAAGTCCGCCGGTCACAACGGTGATGACACCATCTTCGATGGAAGCGTAACAAATGTCCTTCTGGTCCACCAGGAAGAGGCGGCCGGCGGCTTTGAGCAGCAGCTTGGAGGCGTGCGGCTGCTGTGATTCGAGCATGCGCACCAGCGTGTCGAGGCGGTCGCCAGGTGCGGCGCTGGATTCCAGCTTGCTGCGCACCCGCTGCACCGATTGCGCCACCCGCTTCTTATCGAAGGGTTTGAGCAGGTAGTCAACCGCGTTGACCTCAAAGGCTTTCACCGCGTACTGGTCGTAGGCGGTGGCGAAAACGATCTGCGGCAGGGGGACCTTCTTGTCCAGCAGCTTCTTAAGGACGCCGAAGCCGTCAAGGCCGGGCATCTGCACGTCCAGGAAAACCAGGTCGGGGTTGTGCTCGCGGATAAGGTTGACGCCTTCGACGCCGTTCTTGCCCTGGGCCACTACTTCGATATCGCCTACATTCTTAAGGAGAAAGGCGAGTTCATCGCGGGCCAGCTGTTCATCGTCCACGATCACAGCGGATAACGACATAGGCTCTCCTGGCGCTGATAAGAAGTATAAAGGGGAGCTTTCCGGGGCAGCAAGGTGGCCAGGCGGGCACCCCGATGGAAACCAGCCAGAGTGGAGGACTGCCTGCCGGGCGGGGCAGGCAGTCCGTTGCGGTATTGACTATTGCGGCCGCCTGCGTTGCTGCATCATCTGCTGCATGTCGAACTTGTGAAAGTCCGGGGGAATCTGGAACAGTCTGGCGTCCTGTGAACCCTCCTGAATGTTGCGCAATTCAGTGCCGTCGCCCTTGTCGTCCAGCCACTTGACCACGAACCGCAGCTTAGGATCAATCCACACGAAGCCTGATCCATTGTTTGAAGTTCCCGCGTACTTAATGGTGGAGCGGCCGTTAACAGTTTCCTCGCCGACCTTGCGGCAAGTCACGTTTTCGTTAGGGTTGTGTTTCTTGACCAGGCTTATGTATTGCGGGCAGGCGTTGTTGGGATCGTCGGGCCGAAACCACATGTTTTTTTCCTGCATTTTCATTTGCGGCATGGATTCCATGTACATTTTCTGCTGAGGCATCAAGATTATGGTCTTCTGATTGACGAAGTCCATAATCGCCGCCCCCATGCCGACTTCACCGCCTTCGTTGGATTCGAGGCGCATCTTGTCTTTGCCGACGAAAATTTTGGTGGGGCCGGAATGCGAGCGATCCTTGCCGATACTGACAAAGTCAGCAGAGAACTCCTGGGCAACCGCGCTAAGGGTAAAAAGCGAGAGCAGAGCAACGCAGAACGCAAATCGTAAGATGGAAAAGCGACCGCCAGGCATGTGGTTTCTCCTTGTCAAAGTGGAACTGGCCGGATACCGCGATCCCTCCTGGCCGCAGGGTCAGGGGAGCATATCAAAAGATGCACGACGCGGGAAGCCGTTCACAGGGCGGTTTCCAGGGCCAGGGCCATGCCCATGCCGCCGCTGACGCAGAGGGTAGCCGCCCCGCGGCGGGCTTTGCGCTTAAGCATCTCATGCAGCAGTGTGACGGTGATGCGGGCGCCGGTGCAGCCGATGGGGTGGCCCAGGGCGATGGCGCCGCCATTCACGTTCAAGCGGCTGCGGTCGAAGTGGAGCTCGCGGTTGCAGGCCAAAACCTGGGCGGCAAAGGCTTCATTGAGCTCGATTAATTCAAAGTCGTTGACTCCGAAGCCAGTTTTTTCCTTCAGCTTACGCATGGCCGGCACGGGGCCGATGCCCATGGTGCGCGGATCCACGCCGGCGGAGGTGGCCGCCACAATGCGTGTCAGCGGTCGTAGGTTGTTGCGCTTTACGAAACTTTCGCCTGCGAGCACCAGAGCCGCAGCGCCGTCGGTTATGCCGGAGGAATTCCCCGCCGTGATAGTGCCTGCTTTGGAAAACACCGGCGAGAGCCTGGCCATCTTCTCCAGAGTGGCATCGGGGAACAGGTGCTCATCGCGCTCGAACACCTGCGCGCCCTTTTTAGTTTCGATCTTTACGGGCACAATTTCGTCGCCCAGGCGATCGGAGTTGACGGCGGCCGCCGCCCGGCTTTGCGAGCACAGGGCGTATTGGTCCTGCTCCTCGCGGGAAATTTTGTACTGCTCTGCCAGAACCTCGGCGGTTTCGCCCATCACCATTTTGGCCAGAGGGCAGAAGAAGCCGTCGCGGTACATGCCGTCCACCAGGTCGGCATTGCCCAGGCGATAGCCCCAGCGGGCGCCGTCCAGGTAATATGGCAGGCGGGACATGGACTCGGTGCCCCCCGCGAGCACACACTCCAGGTTGCCGTCGGCAATCTCCTGGTAGCCAAGCGCAATGGACTTCATGCCCGAGGCACAGGCCATGTTTACCGTGTAGGCCGGTACTTCGTGGGGCACGCCTGTGCGCACTGACACCTGGCGCGCTGGATTGGGCCCACCGCCAGCCTGGCGGGCGTTGCCGAAGATGGTTTCCTGTACTTGTTCCGGTCGCACGCCGGCGCGCTCCAGGGCGGCCTGTGCGGCTATTACGCCCATATCAGCGGCGGTCAGCGAGGCCAGAGAACCGCCGAACTTGCCGATCGGCGTGCGCACCGCGGAAAGAATGAAGACGTCGGACACGTGTTCCTCGTGATTTCAGTCTAGCATTCGATATCCAATTTCTGCCTTGCGCGAGCGCTCAACCTTGGGCAACTGAGGCAGCTTATGGCGGAGAGCACGACTATAATTGGGCGAAGGCTTTCCATGCTCCCCTCCCTGCGGCAGAGAATCACGAACTGGCGCTGGTTTCCGAAGAGCCTGCTGGGCCGCCTGACGGCCTACATTCTTGCGCTAGACATCTTTCTCTATCTGCTGCAACGCCTGCTTGGTCTTTTTGGGCCTCGAGGTGGCGCCAGCCTGGAAGGCTGGATTGATTTCCTGTCCTTTATCGCCGCCGTTCTGGTTTTTCTGGTCTTTGTACGGTGGCTGCGCAATGACCTGATGTGGCGCCTGCGCAATCGCCTGATCGTCACCTACGTTTTCATGGCGGTGGTCCCCATCCTGCTCCTGGTGGCCATGGCAGCGATGGCTGGGTACATTTTCGCCGGCCAATTTGCCACGTTCATTGTGACCAGCGACATCAGGTCGGAGCTCAACAATCTGGAGGCCGGCAACAACACACTTGCCGAAACTCTTGCCACCCAACTTCGGCAGGGACAGCGGCTAAACGTTTCCAGTGTTCTGGCCGCCGAAGGCAAGCAAACCGGTCACTATGAAGCGGCCTGGTATCGGGGAAAGTCTCTGCTGCAAGCGGCGGTTCCTGGTTTAGGTTCGCCTCCGCCGGCTTTTGCCAAAAATGGCTTTCATGACCTAGTTCAAGATCACGGCCAGTTATTCCTGCGCGCCGTGGCCCGCGTGCCAGTAGCCGGAGACGAACTCACTGTTGTTTCCAGCGAGCCGCTGGGCGAAAGCCTGCTGCAGACGATCGCGGCTGATTTGGGCGAGATCAGGCTTTACGCGGGTAGCCTCAATCTCGAGGAGTCGCCAAGGCCAAGCAGCGGCGCCAAAAACCCGCAACAACCAGGGGTGAGCGTTTCCCCGTCCGGCCAAGTGACGATGGACCGACGAGCCGTCCAACCGACCAAGGCAGGGAAGCTGCCGCCCGCCACCGGGTGGTTTGATCGTGAGGTGCAGTTTTTCACCTACATTCAGTTCGTCAATTGGGAAACAAGCGATCGGAACGCAGGTGGTATTTTGGTGGTTGGCACCCGCACCTCGCGGCTTTACGACCAGCTATTTTCCACTCTGGGCAGATATGCCATCCCTTGGGGCGCGGTCCTGAGTGCAGCAGCACTGGCGTTCATCATCATTGAGCTGATTGCGCTGCTCATCGGTATCCGCTTGACACGGACCATCACCCGATCGGTGGCCCAGCTCTACGTGGGCACACAGCACGTCAACCGCGGCGACTTCAGCCATCGCATTGTGGTCAAAAGCAAGGACCAGTTAGCGGCTTTGGAGGGCTCGTTCAACTCTATGACCGACTCCATCCGGCGGCTGCTGGCGGAGCAGAAGGAAAAGCAGCGGATGGAGAACGAGCTGGCCATCGCCCAGGAGGTGCAGGCGCAGCTCTTCCCCAAACAGATTTCGCAGCTGGAATCGCTGGAGCTGCATGGCTTCTGCCGCCCGGCGCGCACGGTGAGCGGTGATTATTACGATTTTCTACCGCTGCCGCCGGAGCGGCTGACCATCGCGGTGGGGGACATCAGCGGCAAGGGAATTTCTGCCGCATTGCTGATGGCCACCATCCACTCCGCGGTGCGCGCTTACAGCCTGGAGGCAATTCCCGCCCACGGGGTTCCGCTGGCGGTTGGCGCAGACGTGGGTTCTTCGGAAGAGAATCTGCCCATGGCACGGGCGGAAGTATCGCCGGCAGTGCTGGTGAGATTGCTTAACCAGCAGCTATACCGCAGTACGCCGGCGGAGAAATATGCCACCCTGTTTCTGGGAAATTACGATGGACGCTCGCGCCAGCTCACCTACACCAATGCCGGGCACTTGCCCCCGGTGCTGGTTGGCCGCGATGGCAACGTGCGCCGCCTGGATTGTGGCGGCACCGTGGTGGGACTGTTCGATGGACTCACTTTCGAAGAAAGTTCCATTGAGCTGCACCAGGGCGATATTTTCCTGGCCTATAGTGACGGCGTTACGGAGCCGGAAAACGACTTCGGGGAGTTCGGTGAAGAACGCCTGATTGAGCTGGTACGCGACCACCGCCACGACTCGCTGCCCCGCATAACGGAGATTGTGACCGCCGCCGTGGACGATTGGATCGGCGGACGCGAGCAGCCTGACGATCTCACGCTGGTGCTGGCACGAGCGCGGTGAAGCAGTTCTCGGTTCTCAGTTCCCGGTTCTCAGTTTCAAACGCGTAGCGCCGCAGCCACCCATTTCTCTTTAAGCATAGAAACTCTCTGCAAAATGTCCCTGAGAGGGCCGCAAAGTTCACGCCCTCGCAATCACTCATTCCACGCCCACGCCTCACCGCGTTTGGTGACTCGCATCACAGCGGCGTGCTGCATAAAGGCTTGTAATCAATTCGCCGTACAGCCTGCAGATGCCCTGCTGCACCGGCCGGAACGAGGTTAGCCATGGCCGCAAATGAACCGCTGCTGCCCTGTCCTTTCTGCCAAGGACATGGGCAACTGTCGCGCCAGGAAATCGTCAGCCGCCTGGAAGATCCTGAACTGCCGGAAAAGATTGTTGCCGAACTCAACCGCTCCGAGGAGTCGCGGGAGCCGGTGACCGCAGGCCCGGCGAGGGAGAAAGCGCCGAAAGCAGGCGAATTTTCCAGCAGCGTGCATGGCTGGAACAAGCACGTGCTCTGGCGCCGCAGTTCGAAGGAATAGCAAGAGCTGGCATGCATTCGGCCAGTCAAGACAAGAGGCTGCCGTTATGCCGGAAATGGAAGCGCAGGAAGTCAAACCGCTGCTCGCCCAGTTCGGTGACGAACGCGCCAATCTCATTCCTATCCTGCAAGAGATTCAGGCCACATTCTCCTATCTGCCTCAAGAGGCGCTGCGGCGCGTATCCCGTAAGCTGCAGATTCCCATCACCGAGGTCTACCAGGTGGCCACGTTCTACCGCTGCTTCAGCCTGAAGCCACGCGGAAGGCACCTGGTGCAGGTTTGCCTGGGAACTGCGTGCCACGTGCGCGGCGGCGACCTGGTCCTGGAGCGGGCGCAGACGGAAACCGGAGCTGGGCTGACTGGTACCAGCCCTGATATGGAATTTACGGTTGAGCCAGTGCGCTGCCTGGGCTGCTGCGGGCTGGCGCCGGTGATGCGTGTGGACCGGGACACCTTCGCGCATCTTGAGCAGGCTAAGGTTCGTGGCATTCTCAACCGCTACAAGCCGCGCAAGAAGCCTGCTACGGTGGAGAAAATCGGCCGCAGTGCGGACAAGGTGCGCTCATGATCCCCACGGTGCACCGTCTGGCCACTCTCGACGACCTGCACCAAACCATGCGCCAGGGCCGCAACCTGCTTTATCCCAGCGAGCCCAAAATTATGGTGGGCATGGCTACCTGCGGCCAGGCCGCCGGGGCGGAGGAAGTCCTGATCGCGGTCCGCGAGGAAGTGGAGAAGGCCAACCTGCCTTACATCGTGACGGAGACCGGCTGCATCGGCTGGTGCTCGCAGGAACCGCTGCTGGATATCTGCATTCCTGGGCGCCCGCGCGTTAGCTACGGCCGCGTGAAGCCGGGCCGGGCCCGCGACATCGTGCGTGCCATCCCGGAGGTGAAACGGGAGTGGGCGCTGGCCATGATGCCGGGCGACGAAAATGCGCTCAACGGCGCGCACGTCAACTACTGCGTGCCGCACAACGGCCACCTGGACGGCCTGCCCGCCTATAAGGATCTGCCGCTTTTCAAGCGCCAGTTACGCATTGTGCTGCGCAATTGCGGAATCATTAACCCCGACAGTATCGAAGAATATATCGCCCGCGGCGGCTACCACAGTCTGTGGAACGCCCTGCGCAAGCACACGCCTGAGGAAATCGTGGCCGATGTGAAGCGCAGCGGGCTGCGCGGGCGTGGGGGCGCCGGCTTTCCCACCGGCGTGAAGTGGCAGGCGGTCCGCGATGCCGCCGGCGATCCCAAGTACATCATCTGCAACGGCGACGAGGGCGATCCCGGCGCCTACATGGATCGCGGCGTGCTCGAGGGCGATCCCCACAGCGTGCTGGAGGGCATGATAATCGGCGGCTACGCCATGGACGCGCACGAGGGCATCATTTATGTGCGCGAGGAGTATCCCCTGGCGGTCATGCGCATGAAGCAGGCCATCCGGCAGGCAGAGGACGCCGGCCTGCTGGGACAGAACATTTTTGATTCCGGGTTCAACTTTGAGATTCGAGTTGTGAAAGGGGCGGGCGCTTTCGTATGCGGAGAGGAGACGGCTCTGATCCGCTCGATTGAAGGAAAGGTAGGGGAGCCGCAACAGCGCCCACCTTATCCCGCCCAGCACGGCTTGTGGGGCAAGCCCACCTGCATTAATAACGTCGAGACCTGGGCCAACATCGCGGTGATTGTGCAGCGCGGCGGCGACTGGTTTTCACAAATCGGAACAGATAAGAGCAAAGGCACCAAGGTCTTCAGCCTGGTGGGCAATATCGAGAACACCGCCCTGATTGAAGTGCCTATGGGCACCACCCTGGCGGAAATTGTCTACGACATCGGCGGGGGTATTCCCAACAGTCGCACCTGCAAGGCCGTGCAAACCGGCGGCCCTTCAGGGGGGTGCATCCCCGCCGACAAATTTGACCTGCCGGTGGATTACGACAGCCTGACGCAGGCGGGCTCGATCATGGGCTCCGGCGGGATGATCGTCATGGACGATCACACCTGCATGGTGGATATCGCCAAGTACTTCCTGGAATTCCTGGAAGACGAATCCTGCGGCAAGTGCTTTACCTGCCGGGTGGGCACGCAGCGACTGAAAGAAATTGTGACCCGCATCTCTCAGGGCAATGGCAGGGAAGAAGACCTGGACCTGCTGCAGGACCTGGGCTGGCTGGTGCGGGAAGGCTCGCTGTGCGGGCTGGGGCAAACCGCACCTAACCCGGTGCTCTCGACCCTGCGCTATTTCCGCAGCGAGTACCTGGCGCACATCCGCGACCGGCGCTGCCCGGCGCACCGCTGTCGCGAGCTGATCACTTTCGAGATTGACCCGGTGCTATGCAACGGCTGCGGCGCGTGCGTGCAGATTTGCAGCGGCAAAGCAATTTTGGGCGAGAAGAACAAGCCGCACTTCATTACCCAGGCACAGTGCACGAAATGCGGGGCGTGTCTGGAGATGTGTAATTTCGACGCGGTGCTGGTGCACTAATCATGGTCCACATCACGATGAACGGGTTGCCGGTGGAAGCAGAGCGCGGAAGCACGCTCCTGGAGGTGGCGCGTTTCTACAACTTCCCCATTCCTACGCTTTGCCACGAAGATGGGCTGAATCCTTATGGCGCTTGCCGCCTATGCCTGGTGGAAATTGGCGAGGCGCCGAAAAGCAAGCTGGTGGCCGCCTGCAGCTATCGCGTGGAAGAGGGGATGACGGTGCGCACCAACTCGGTGCGAGTGCAGCGCGCGCGCCGCCTGTTGCTGGAGCTTTATGTCGCCACCTGTCCGCAGTCGAAGCGCATTCAGGACCTGGCTTCCGAATATGGCGTTCGCCAGTGCCGCTACGAGCAAGAGGATGGCCAGCCGGGAGCGCCCTGGGATCCCGAGCTCAACTGCATCCAGTGTGGCCTGTGCGTGCGCATTTGCGCCGAGCAGATGATGGCCGGCGCCATCGGCTTTGCCGGGCGTGGCAAGAGCCGCCACGTTGCCCGTCCCTTCGGCATGACCAGCGAGCAGTGCCGCCAGTGCGGCGCCTGCTTGTACGCTTGCCCGGTGTGCGAACTGCGCTGCCAGGGCTCGACCGCCGAGACCCTGTTGTGCAACGGCTGCCTCAATTTTTCCCCCTTGTGTTTCCAGAGCTACAACGATGCCATGTGCTTCCTGGAGCCGTGCCACGCCTGCGAGTTGAGCGGGCCATTCCGCCATGATGTGGGCGTGAAGGTCCACTCGCACGCACAGCTTCAGGACGCTGCGCCATCCACAGGAGAACTGAAATGACCTACACGCGACTGAATTCATCCGCCGCCACACTGACCAAGAATCGCACCGAGGATTCGGTCAGCCCGTTCAGCGGCATGTGCACTACCTGTGTGGACGGGTGCATCGGCATGTGCGAGATCGGCAAGTCCGCCTACCGCGGCGCCGAGATGATCTACCCGCAGCCGTTCGGCATCATCACCACCGCCTCGCAGAAGGACTACCCGGT
>DATFDP010000012.1:0-3201 GCA_035252015.1 Terriglobales bacterium | reverse complement strand
CGATCTCTATAACGGCAAGGAAAACGGCAACATCACCATTGATCTGCGCCCGGCGCAACCGGTGTACACGGTGGCGATGAAGACCGAGCATGTGGATGCCAACAAGCTGGTCTCGTCCGTCTCTGACCTGAAACAGACGCTCTACGGCCTGCTCAACTCGAACGTGAACGCCACCTTCAGTTCGACTTCCGCTGATGCGATTGCGCGCAGCCTGAACGGGCAGCTTGCTCTGAACCTGACGAACGGCAGGCTGATGAACGTGAACATGCTGCATGAGCTGGCGTCGGTGGGGAAATTCCTGGGAGCCGCGGGCCTGCCTTCCGCCACGCAGAACTTTACCAACCTGGTGCAGCTCTCGGGAAATTTCAACGTGAAGAACGGAGTGGCGCAGACCAACAACCTGAAAGCCGTGATTGACGGCGGCACTATGGCGGCTGCGGGATTGGTGAATCTGGCTAACCAATCGCTGAACCTGCACGTGACGGCGGTGCTGAACAAAGCGCTCAGCCAGCAGGTCGGCGGAACCGGCGTCGGCGGGTTCATGAATACCGCGCTGGCCAACAACCAGGGCGAGCTGGTGATCCCGGTGATTGTGACGGGAACCTTCCAGCATCCGGCGGTCGCGCCCGATGTGGAACAACTGGCGCAGATGAAGCTGAAGAATCTGCTGCCGACGTCAAAGAATCCGGGCGCGCTTACGTCTGGCGTGTTGGGAAAAATCCTGGGCAACAAGAGCCAGGGCGGCAATCAGGGTGGCCAGCAGCCACAGGGCGGGCTGAGCGGAATCCTGGGCGCGATTGGAAAGCAAACACAGCAACAGCAGCAGCAACAACAGCAGCCGCCGAACGGCGCAGTCACAGGAAATCAAGGACAGCAGCCGCAGGCGCAGCCTACGCCCACGCCGAATCCGCTGGGCGATGTGCTGGGACGCGTGCTGGGCGGAAAGAAGAAAGCGAGTCCGACGCCGACGCCGCAGAGATAAAACGATGAACCACAAAGGACACGAAGGATCAAAAAGGATCTGAAAAATTCATGAAAACCCTTCGTGTTCCTTTGTGGCCTTTGTGGTTAGGTGTTTCCCCAGCCGCCGCCACCGGGAGATTCAACTCGCACGCGCGTGCCCTTCTTCAGGCGCACGCTGCATTTTCCGGGGAGCTGTTCGCGGTGGCCGTCGGGATGAATGATTTCTGTGCGCCCGACGACGCCGTCTTTGCCGCCGTGCAGTCCGTAAGGACCGCGCGTGCGGCGGTCGGAGAGCAGCGTGACTTCGGCATCGCTGAGCAGCTCGACTTCACGGACAATGCCGTCGCCGCCGCGGAACTTGCCTTCGCCGCCGCTCGATTTGCGCAGCGAGTAGCGGGTGACGCGCAGAGGATACGCGTACTCCAGCGCTTCGGCCGGCGTATTGAGCGAGTTGGTCATGTGCGTGTGAACGCCGCTGACGCCGGGGCGGTCAGGCCGGGCGCCCATGCCGCCGGCAATGGTTTCGTAGTAAGCAAAGGGCTCGCCGCTACGCTCGTCGATCCCGCCGATGGTGAGATTGTTCATAGTGCCGGAAGATCCGGCGGGCACGCGGTCGGGTACGGCTTGCGCCAGAGCGCGAAGGAGGACGTCAACAATGCGCTGCGAAGTTTCCACGTTGCCGCCGGCGACGGCGGCCGGTGGTCGCGAGTTCACCACCGTCCCGGCGGGCGCAATCATGCGCACCGGGCGCATGAGCCCTGCGGCAGCGGGGACATCTTCCTGCAGCAGGCAGCGGAAGACGTAAAAACAGGCCGAGTAGGCGATGGCTTCCACTGCGTTGATGCTACCCGAGACCTGCGGCGAGCTGCCGGTGAAATCAACGGTGACGAGCGGCTTGTTTTTTGCGGGCGCGGCAAATTCGAGCGTGACAGCGATGCGCACTGGCCCGGAGCCTGCGCCATCGTCGTCAAGGAAATCTTCCGCCTGGTAGCGCCCGTGCGGAACTCGGCTGAGGAAGGCGCGCATGAGTTCCTCAGAATAATTCTGGAGCTCGCCCATCACCTGGCGCACGCGGTTGAGGCCGTAGCGCGCGGAAATTTCCTTGAGGCGTTCGGCTCCGGTGTGGCAGGCGGCGATTTGCGCGTTGAGGTCGCCCTGGCGCTCCTCCGGCGTGCGGACGTTATTCAGCAGCAGGCGCAGAACGTCGTCTTGCATTTCTCCCGCGCTCATGAGCTTGATGGGCGGGATGCGGACACCTTCCTGGTAGATCTCGCGGCAGATGCCCATGGATCCCGCGTAGTTCCCGCCGACGTCGGCATGGTGGGCACGCGATGCGACGTAAAAGTCCGGCTTGGCGACAGATCTGCTGCGCGCTGTTTTTCCACGCCGCTTTTTCTCGCTCGCGAACACCGGCGCGACCAGCGTGATGTCCGGCAGATGGGTGCCGCCGCAGAACGGATCGTTGAGGATAGCGATATCGCCATTGCCGAGCGTGAGCTTGTCCACCGCAGCGCGCACGGACATCGGCATGGAGCCAAGATGAACGGGCATGTGATCGCCCATGGCGACCACTTCGCCATCGCCGTCGAAGACCGCGCAGGAGTAGTCGCGGCGTTCCTTGATATTGGGAGAGAACGCGGTGCGGCGCAACGCGGCGCCCATCTCTTCTGCGATGGAGTGAAACAGGCTTTTAAAAATTTCCAGCTCAACCGGATCACGCATGCGCGAACCAGTGTAAAGCATTTGCCGCGCAGCACGGCGTCACGGGTTCAACGCCTGCTGAAGATTGACCTTCACGTCGTATTTCCCGTTGGGCATTACTTCGAGCGGAGTTCCCTGCCCGAGATAGAGTTTGATCACGTCAGGATTGAGCCACTCCAGGTCCCAGCCGTTTTCAATGGCCACCACGGTGTATTTTCCGGGGATGGCTCCAGCCAGAGTGAACGTCCCATCGGTATCGGTCTGGTCGCGGCGCACCAGCATGGCATTGTTCCCGGGATCGCTGGGAACAAGCACTACCATGGCTCCGGCAAAGGGCTTCCCGCCACGAAGGACGGTGCCGGTGACCTGGCCCATGCCATGGCCGATAATAACTGTCAGGTTCACCGTTCCTGTGCGTCTGATCTCGACGGTGCGGCCGGAGGCTTTTGCGCCGGATGCAGAGATGGCGCGGATGAACTCGCCTCTTCCATTCGTCAATGCGAGTTCGTATGTACTCGGTGGAATTGGCTGCTTGAA
>DATFDP010000011.1:0-34871 GCA_035252015.1 Terriglobales bacterium | reverse complement strand
GTTGGGGATACAGTGCTAATGCCGGGTTGGGCTTTCGTCCCGGCGGAAAGCAAGGGTGTGGAAGCCCCGGGCTTCAGTCGTGCCCTAAAAAAAATTGGGCTTTAGCCCCGGCGCTCGACCTCATTCCCCAGAATTTCCCGGCGGGTAATGCGGGCGGCGACGCCGAACTGGCCGGTAGTGGTGTTTTCGGAACGCACTACCTTGATGTGGTAGGTGACATGCTCCTGCGTGTCCGGCTCAGTCAAAGTAATTTCGGCCAGTTGCCCGGGCGCCAGTTTGTAGCCGGAAAAGAAGTAAACACCCTGGGGGCTGATGTCGCGCACGGTGATGGGATCGGGCGTGGTGTAGGAACCGGATACCAGGCTGCCCGGAACGCCCAGCGGATGGCGGTCGGCGGAGCGCTTTTCGCCACCCGCGGATTCTTCCGGGAACAGCTCGAAAGCGGGAGGTTCTTCTTCGACCGGCGGCATTTCCTCTATGGGCGCCAGTTCGTCATCTTCCGAAGGCTTGGGCTCGCGGAACCAATCCAGAAGCTTCCAGCCTTTAGCCATAACACACCTCCGAGGGCGAAGGCGCAGGGGAGAGAAAGTTCAAGCTACGCCCAAGAAACGGGGCAAGTCAAGAAGGCGCCAAGTCTGAGGTTCAGCCCAACATAACACCGAGGGACGCGTCTCAACCCCTGCCCAGCGCACCCCGCGCGAATATCGAAGGGGACCGGTTGCGCCAAAAAAGAGGGAGCAGTTTCCCGCTCCCAGCTTCCATGGTATGGAACTCTGTTACGGCGTATACAGCAGCACGGCCTCGTTTTCCTTGGAGTCTACGGGGCGGTAAAACAGCTTGTTGTTCTCCAGGAAGACCTCGATGAAGGCCGGCCGCGTGCGAATGGTGCCCTGAATGAGCGCCTCCGATAGCGGGTCTTCGATGTACTTCTGCAGGGCCCGGCGCAGCGGACGAGCGCCATAGCTGCGGTCCACCAGCGTCTGCTCCAGAATCCACTTCTTGGCCTCGTCGGTCACCGTGACCGTGATGGATTTCTGCGCCAAATTCTGGTTCAGCTGGCTGACCATGAGCTCCAGAATCTGGATCAGGTCGCTTTCGTTCAGCGCCTGGAACAGAATGACTTCGTCCAGCCGGTTGAGGAACTCGGGGTTGAAGGTGCGCTTTACCTCGTTCTTAACCAGGTCCTCTACCTTGCCGGAAATGACTTCTTCCTTTTCCGACTGGAAGCCCAGCCCGGTGCGCTTCATCAGGTGCCGCGCGCCGATGTTGGAGGTCATGATGATGATGGTGTTCTTGAAGTCCACCGTGTTGCCCAGCCCGTCGGTGAGCTGGCCGTCTTCAAACACCTGTAGCAGGATGTTGAACACATCCGGGTGCGCCTTCTCAATTTCGTCCAGCAGCACCACCGAATAAGGCGCGCGCTTCACGCGCTCGGTGAGTTGGCCGCCTTCTTCGTAGCCCACGTATCCCGGAGGCGAGCCGATCAGCTTGCTGACCGAGTGCTTCTCCATAAATTCCGACATATCGAAGCGGATCAGTGACTTTTCGGTGCCGAACATGAACTGCGCCAGGGTACGGGCCACTTCGGTCTTGCCCACGCCGGTAGGGCCGAGGAACAGGAACGAGCCGATCGGCCGGTTCGGATTCTTCAGGCCGGCGCGCGAACGGCGGATCGCCCGCGCCAGCGCGATAATCGCTTTGTCCTGCGAAATCACGCGCTTGTGCAGCTCTTCCTCGATACGCAGCAGCTTCTGCGATTCCTCTTCCTTGATGGAGGCAATGGGCACTCCGGTCCAGCGCGAAACCACTTCCTCGATGTCTTCGCGGTTGACCACCCCCGTGGTGGAATCGTCCAGGTGGTACTTTTCGCGCAGGGCACGCAGGTTCTCGCGTTCCTTCCGCTCCTCGTCGGAGTAGAAGCGCGCCTTCTCGAATTCGTGGTTGGCGATGGCGTTTTCCATGCGGTGAACGATGAACTTCACCCGCTTCTGCGCCTCGACAATTTCCTCCGGCAGCGAAGTCTGGCGCAGCTTCACGCGCGCGCCCGCCTCGTCAATCAGGTCAATCGCCTTGTCGGGCAGGAAGCGGTCGGGGATATAGCGGTTGGAGTGGGCCACGGCAAACCCGATAGCCTCGTCGGTGTAGCTCACCGCGTGAAACTTCTCATAGCGGTCCTTGATGCCGTACAGAATCTTAGTGGCGTCGGATTCGTTCGGCGGCGGCACCTTGACAGACTGGAAGCGGCGCTCCAGCGAGCGGTCTTTCTCGATGGATTTGCGGTATTCGCCCGGTGTGGTTGCGCCGATGCACTGGATTTCCCCGCGCGAAAGCGCCGGCTTGAGAATGTTGGCCGCGTCCAGCGAGCCCTCGGCCGAGCCTGCGCCCACCAGGGTGTGAAGCTCGTCAATGAAGATGATGGCATTCTGCGACTCCATCAGTTCCTTCATGATGGTCTTCAGCCGCTCTTCAAACTGACCGCGGTACTTAGTTCCGGCGACGATCAGAGAAAGATCGAGCGCCAGAATGCGCTTGTCAGCCAGGAAGGAGGGCACGTCGCCATCAGCAATGCGCTGCGCTAAGCCTTCCACGATGGCCGTCTTGCCTACGCCCGGTTCGCCTATCAGCACCGGATTGTTTTTGGTGCGGCGGCAGAGAATCTGAACCACGCGTTCCAGTTCCTGCTCACGCCCGACCAGCGGGTCAAGCTGGGTGTCCATGGCCGCCTGCGTCAGGTCGCGCGAGAATTCAGTCAGCAGGGAAGACTCGCGGGAACGCTGCGGCTGTGTCTTCTCCTGGGTGGTGCGGGCCAGTTCCTCACGAATGGTGGAGAGGCGCAAGCCGCGCTCATGCAGAATTTCCGCGGCAAAGCATTTTTCTTCGCGCAGCAGACCCAGTAGCAGGTGCTCGGTTCCGATGTGCTTGTGGGAGAGGCGCTCGGCTTCCTCGGCGGCATAGGCCAGCACTCGCTTGCACTCATTGCTGAGGGGAAGATCCACGGAAGTGGAGACCTTCTCCCGAATCGTGGTGTGCCCCTCGATTTGCTTGCGGATAGATTCCACCGAGGCGTGCGACCGCAGGAAGCGGTTGGTGAGGGCCTTGTCCTCGCGAAGCAAGCCCAGCAGCAGGTGCTCGGTCTCGATGTAAGGCGAGCCGAACTGACTGGCTTCGTAGCGCGCAAAGAAGATTACGCGCCTGGCTTTTTCCGTATACCGTTCAAACATGTTCTGCCCTCTCCCAAGCTCTCCAAGGCCAGCGACCTCGATCTGAGCGCCGCCCGAAGCTCCCCGGGAGCCCTGAACCTAAGAGACTTATGCAATCCGACTGCCACTGCCAAGCTCACGAACCTTGCAAGTAAGTAACCTTTGCACGGCCTAGACATAGCGGGCTACTTCGCTTCCGCTACCATCTCACTTGTGGGCCATATACCCCAATTTGTCCTTCCCTTTTGCCATTCTAACCCCGGCGTCCAGCCCTGTTTTATACGGGCAAGGACTCCGGAGTAACCTCCTCCACCCGTCCCTGCTGCAGGCGCAAGACGCGGTCGCAGCGCCGGGCAAAGGCAAAGTTGTGAGTGACAAGAAGAGAGGTTAGCCGGTAATCGCTATGTAACCTGGTAATCAAGGCAAAAACCGACTCCGCCGTTCGGTTATCCAGGTCGCCGGTGGGCTCATCGGCGAGCAGCATCTGCGGCCTGGTGATCAAAGCGCGAGCTAAAGCGATCCGCTGCTGTTCTCCGCCGGAAAGCTCGCCGGCGCGGTGATGGGCCCGTGCTTCCAACCCCACTTCGCGCAACCAGCCAGTCGCTGCCTGCTCCGCTTCCCGCTGCTTTCCGCCCCGCAACAGCAGAGGCATAGCAACGTTTTCCAGCGCCGTGAACTCGGGCAGCAGGTAATGGAACTGCCACACAAAGCCGATCTCACGGTTGCGAAACTCGGCCGCCGCTTCGTCGGAAAGCGATCCCAGCCGCAAGTGGTCGCAGTATACGTCACCCTCAGAAGCAGCATCAAGCGCACCCAGGATGTGCAAAAGAGTACTCTTGCCGGCTCCTGACTCGCCCACTATGGCCAGCATCTCGCCCTTCCTCACACTGAAGGACAAATTCTCAAAGAGCACCAGGTCGGCCGTGCCGGAACGAAAGACCTTCTTGAGGCCTTCTACCCGGAGCAAATCCGACTTCTCATTTTGATGCAACCAGCATCTCCCGCGTCACATTTTTAGCCGCCAGGAAGCAGGCAACCCCCTGCTGGCTCCGTAGTTCCGCCGCTCTTTCTCATTTAAACACGCGGGAAGGCGCCGGGTCGTTATCTTTAGCGAGAACTGTAGGAGGAAACTGACCGCCGCCCAGTGACCGAGGTCACAACCGTGGGTGACGGGGTCGAGCCGGTGACGACGTCTAGTCCTTCAGCTTCACCATGGGCACGCCGCCGCGGCAGATGGTGGCCACCCGGGCGAAGCCTCCATCCCAGGTGCCGACGATCATCACTGGGCCATAGCAATAGATGGCGTGGCCGGTGCTGGCCAGATACCACTTACCCTTTGGATGCGCCTGCTGGCGGTGCGTCGCAAGCTGGCGTGGCTTAAGTGGCTGCTGGATAGGCAGGGTCATGGCGGAGGCAAAGGCTGCGAGGGGGAGGATCGCGGCGCAGAGGGTCAATACAACGCGCTTCATCGTGCTCCTGGGAACGGGGCCTACGACCCGCATTCTGGACATGGCAATTGCTCTGCCAGCGTCCCCTCAGTAGGCACAATGGGTTGCGCGGCGCGGCCAGGAGGGTGGAGCAAAGCCTTGCGCTGAGTAGGCAAAGCTGGTCACAGGGGGCAGGTTTTTCAGCGGCGGAGTATTCTTGGCTGGCGTGTCTTAAAAGGCTGAAGCTTTACCAGCCTTTCACACATCGTGTACAAAGCAAAGAAGTAACCGAGGTGGAAAACATTCGCGTGCGCAATCCCCTCCAGGCTGAGCCGAATCCACGTCTGTTCGTCAATTTCAAGTTCATAGGAAAGCTCGCCGCGCTAGTTCTGGGACTGGCGCTCTGCCTGGCGCTCGTCAGAGCTCAACAGGCTGCGCCCGCCGACGGCCAGCTGCCGCCCGCCGGACCTTTGCCCCAGGACCAGGGAGCCGCGGGATTGAAGGAACTGCTGCTGCGCCTGAAAACTACGGCGCGCATGATGCACACCACGGCCCATCCCGACGATGAAGATGGCGGCATGATGACTCTGGAATCGCGCGGCAAGGGCGACAGTGTGCTGCTGCTGACTCTGAACCGCGGCGAAGGCGGCCAGAACAAAGTGGGCAGCGGACTCTTCGACGAATTGGGCCTTGTGCGCACGTTGGAACAACTGGCGGCCGACCGCTACTACGGCGTAGAGCAGCGCTTCACCCGCGTGGTGGATTTTGGTTTCTCCAAAACCGCGGATGAAACGTTCCAGAAATGGGGCGGGCACGACATCGCCTTGGGCGATATGGTGCGCGTGCTCCGCACCTACCGGCCGGACGTGCTGGTCACTCGCTTCCAGGGCGCCGACCGAGATGGTCATGGCAACCACCAGGCAGCCGGCATCGTGACTCGCGAGGCCTTCCGTGCCGCCGCCGATCCTAAGCGCTTTCCCGAGCAGATCAAAGAAGGTCTGCTGCCCTGGCAGGCGAAGAAGCTGTACATGAACCACGTTTACCCTGGGGAAGAGTACACGGTGGTTTTCGATACCGGAACGGTGAACCCAGCGCTGGGCATGTCCTATGTGCAATTTGCCGTTCAGGGGCTGCGGCACGAGTTGTCGCAGGGTGTTGGCTACTGGCACATCGAGCCCGGGCAGCACCTCGACTATTACAAGCTGATTGATTCGGTATTGCTGCCGCTCCCCGCGGGCGCGCATGAAAAAGATTTCTTCGACGGCATTGATACCAGCGTTCCCGCGCTGGCTGATCGTCTGGGATCCGAGCAGTCCAAGGTTCCGCAGCTGAAATCGGAACTGGATGATTTTCAGGATCGGATCAGCAAGGCGTCGGATGAAGCTCGCAAGAGCCCCGACCGCGCCGCCGAACCGCTGCTGGACGCATTGGCCATGCTCAACCATGCCATCTCTGACGCCAACAAGGCGGGGCTCAGCCCGGCAGCCAAGCTGGACTTGATGACCCGCATGGAAGAAAAACAGCGGCAGTGCGAGAAGGCGGTCAACCTGGCTATGAACATGTCCCTCCAGGCAACGGTAGCGCCGCCCTCCGGGCCGCCTAACGCAGTACCGCCCCAGCAGGACGCGCTCACACTGGTATCCCCTGGCCAGATGTTCACGGTGGTTGCTAAATTTCACAACGGATTTAACAAACCAATTGAAGTGCAGAACGTCTCTTTGCAAGGCGGCGAAGGCTGGATTGTTGGCGTGTACAAGGGACAAAACACCACATTGAAACCGGGCGAGGACTATTACGCCAACTTCCGCCTGCGGGTGCCCGGGAACGCAGCCTACACGCGCCCTTATTTCCATCGCGATTCGCCCGAAGACGCCGTCTACCAGATCAGCGAACCACGCTACATCACGCTGCCGCTGCCGCCCCCACCGCTGCATGTGAAGGCGGATTACTACGTTCCCCAGAGCCAGGGCCACAGCTTCAGCTTCGTGGGCCACAATGTGCAACTGGCGGGCGCGAAAGGCTGGCAGGCTTCTGAGGTTGTGCCGGTCAGCGTTCCTTACCAGGACGCAAGCGGGGAGCAGCGTGACCCAACGCTCGCTGTGGGGCCGGCATTCTCCGTCATGCTGAACCCGCCCACGCAGGTGGTGCCGCTTTCAGATCCCAGTTGCCGAGTGACTGCGAACGTCCACAGCGATGTTTCAGGCGCCGCCAACGGCACTCTGCGCCTGGAACTGCCTTCGGGCTGGAAGGCGGAACCGCCGCAGGCGCAGGTGGCATTCACGCACCGGGGCGAAGACCGGCAAGTCAGTTTCATTGTGGTGCATTCCGGGTTGCGCGAGGGCCGGGAGCAGGTTCGCGCGGTTTTCGACTCCGGCGGCGCCACCTACGCCGAAGGCTATGCCGTGATTACGCGGCCCGATATCGAAACCTTCTACTACTACGAACCCGCGGTGCAGCACGTCAGTGTGGTGGATGTGAAGGCGCCGAAGGAGTTGAAGATTGGCTACATCATGGGTGCGGGCGACGATATTCCGCTGGTGCTGCGCGAAATCGGCATGAACGTTGCCATGATTTCGCCGCAGGAGCTGGCCAGCGGTGACTTGAGCCGCTACGACACTATCGTGCTGGGTATCCGCGCCTATGACACACAGGACGCCGTGCGCGCCCATAATGCCCGTCTGCTGGATTACGTGAAGAATGGCGGCACGCTCATGGTGCAATACAACCAGCAGCTCACCCAGTTCAATGACGGTAAGTACACGCCCTACCCGGCGCAGGAGAGTCACGATCGCGTGACGGTGGAAGAATCGCCGGTCCAAATCCTGGCGCCGCAGGATGGCGTGTTCCATTATCCGAATCAGATCACCAGTAAGGACTTTGACGGCTGGGTGCAGGAACGAGGCCTGTACTTTATGGACAGCTGGGACAGCCATTTCCAGCCGCTGCTGGCCTCCCAGGACCCGGGCGAGTCTCCGCTCAAGGGCGGTCTGCTGCTGGCGCATTACGGAAAGGGGATTTACATCTACAACGCGTATTCCTTTTTCCGCGAGTTGCCCACGGGCGTCCCCGGCGCCATTCGCCTGTACGTGAATCTGTTGAACGCGGGACATGAAAAGTAGGTTTCAAAGTTTCAAAAGTTCAGAATTTCGAGGGCTTCGTATCAGAGCATGGTTTTAATCATGCCGCCGAAGGCACTGGTGAGAGATTCGCCTTTAGGCGCTGAGGGCAAGCGACAGCGGCTAAAGCCGGGTTTTGGCAGCTGCGCTGTTTGGCACGACTGAAGTCATGCCCTGAAACGAGCCTTTTGTCCCGGTTGACGCGGTCGAAGAATCGGCGTCACAGCGATGTCGAGGCAAGAAGGAAATGTATGGGGGCTGAATGCTGAGTGCTGAATGCTGAACGCTTGCTGGTTACTAACCAATAGAAGGCTAGCCACTGACAACTGACCCCTGACTCCCGACTCCTGACCCTGGCCCCATGTCGACCACGCCCAGCCAATCCGAAAAAACAGCCGGCAGCCAGGAATTGATTCGCGGCATTGGCCTGGGCAGCGCCATTACCCTGACCATGGAAACCATGATCGGGGTGGGGCCGTTCATCACCATTCCCCTGATCGTGAGCGCGGCCGGCGGACCTCAGGCCATGCTGGGCTGGATTTGCGGCGCCGTTCTGGCTCTCTGCGACGGCTTGATCTGGGCGGAACTGGGCGCGGCCATGCCGGGCTCGGGCGGTTCCTACCGCTATCTGAGCGAGATCTACGGCCCCAAGAGCCTGGGCCGGCTCATCTCTTTCTTATTTGTCTGGCAGCTTTCCTTCAGCGCCCCGCTGTCCATTGCTTCCGGCTGCCTGGGATTTGAGCAGTACGCCAGCTACATCTGGCCGCTGCTGGAGCATCCCTATTTCAGCCGCGACATGCGCCTGCCCATTCCGCTTGTGGGCGCGCTGGAAGGGCACGTTCTGGTCACGGCCGGCACTTTTCTGGCTATGGGCATCTGTTTGTTTGGCGTGCTGCTGCTCTACCGCCGTATTACCAGTATTGGGCACATTTCCAAGTTCCTCTTTGCCGGCGTGATGGCCACCATTTTGTGGGTGATTTTTACTGGCCTCAGCCATTTCAGCCCTGCCCGCGCCTTCAGCTTTCCCCCTGGCGCTCTTCACCTCTCGCATGGCTTTTTGCTGGGTCTCGGCGCCTCCATGCTGATCAGCACCTACGACTACTGGGGCTACTACAACATCTGTTTTTTCGGCGGCGAAATCAAGAATCCCGACAAAACCATTCCTCGTGCCATGTTGCTATCCATCGTCCTGGTAGCCGGTCTATATCTGCTCATGAATGTGAGCATCCTGGGTGTCATCCCATGGCAGGAACTAATAGCGGCGGCAAAAACGGACACTCGCTTTTACGTGGTCTCCACCCTCATGCAGCGCATTTACGGTTCCTGGGCGGGCTACCTGGCCTCGGCACTGATCATGTGGACCGCCTTTTCTTCGGTTTTTTCGCTGTTGCTGGGCTATTCGCGCGTGCCTTATGCGGCAGCCCTCGACGGCAACTATTTTCGCGTGTTCGCCAAAGTTCATCCCCAGGGCCGTTTTCCTCACATTTCGCTGCTGGCGCTGGGTGGAGTGGCCGCCGCGTATTGCTTTCTGCGCCTGGCCGACGTGATTGCCGCCCTGGTGGTGATTCGCATCATGATCCAGTTTCTTATCCAGGCCATCGGGTTGATTGTGCTGCGCATCCGGCGGCCCGATATGCCGCGTCCTTTCCGCATGTGGCTATATCCGCTGCCGGCTCTGGTGGCCATTTCCGGCTTCATTTTCATCCTGCTCAACCGGCCCGACTTTCAACGCCAGGTACGTTATGCGATGGTAATTCTCATCCTGGGCATTGTGATTTATCTTGTGCGGGCGGTACGACGGCACGAATGGCCATTTGGCACCGAAACCAGGGCGCTGGTGGAAGAAGCGCCCGGGGAGAGTGGGTAAAGTTCGTGTTGGGTCCGGGCTCTGCCCCGTGTCCGCACGCAGAGCGGCAGGGAATAAGTTTCAAGCTTCCAACGTTTCAGGAGGAGCGGGGCCGTCCGTTTAGAGCAGTCGTAGAGCGATCGGTTTAAGCCGCTGAGGTACTTCCGTGCGCAATACGATCATCATTCCTTTGTGATCTTCCTGTCCTTTGTGGTGAGATTTTGCGGAGTAAGTGATGGAGCATGAGCGGATGCGGTTTCGGGTGGCGGAAGGAACGCGGTCGCTCTCGCCCTGGGCGCCCTTTCGCGAGCCGCTCTTCCGCTCCATTTGGATAGCCGCAGTTATCTCCTATATCGGCACCTGGATGCAGAACCTGGGCAGCGCCTGGCTGATGACCTCGCTGACCCGCTCGCCCTTGATGATCGCGCTGGTACAGGCGGCCTCCAGCCTCCCGGTATTCCTGATCGCACTGCCGGCGGGCGCTCTGGCTGACCTGGTGGATCGCCGCCGCCTCCTGCTAGTCACTCAGAGTTGGATGGCCATCGCCGCCGCCGCTCTGGGCGTGATCACCATCCTGGGCGTGGTGACTCCCTGGATCCTGCTTTTGCTTACGTTCCTGCTCGGACTGGGCGCGGTAATGAACGACCCGGCCTGGCAGGCGATCACTCCGGAAATTGTTTCGCCCCAGCAACATGCCTCCGGGGTAGCTCTAAATTCCGCCGGCTTCAACGTGGCCCGCGCTGTCGGACCGGCGCTGGGCGGCGCGGTGATTGCCGCGGCCGGTTCCGGCGTGGCCTTCCTCATTAACGCTGCATCGTTCTTCGCGGTGATTTTCGTGCTCTACCAGTGGAAGCGGACTGCCACCAATGGCAATGGCAACGAGCGACTGGTGCAGGCGCTGAAAGTGGGTGTGCGCTATGTCCAGCACACGCCGGCGGTGCGCTCGGTGCTGGTGCGCACGCTGGCATTCAGCATCGCCGCCAGCGCGCTGCTGGCGCTCCTGCCGGTGATCGCCCGTCCATTTGGCTCGATTGGCTTCGGCTTGCTGCTGGGTTGTTTTGGCCTGGGCGCGCTGGCGGGAGCCGCGGTCCTGCCGCGCTGGCGTAGCCAGATGTCAATGGATTCAGTGGTGGCAATGGCCACCGTGGTTTTTGCTCTCGCCACTGTGGCCGCCGGACGCGTACACTCCTTCGGTCTGTTGGCGGCGGTCCTCTTTTTTGGCGGCGTGGGCTGGATCGCGATTCTAGCCTGCCTGAATGTGACCGCGCAGACGATGTCGCCGTCGTGGGTGCTGGCGCGCTCGCTCTCGATGTATGTACTGGTGCTGCAGGGTGGGCTGGCGGGCGGCAGCGCGCTGTTCGGAACGCTGGCTGATAGCCAGGGCGTGCCCAACGCTTTGCTCTATTCCGCTGTCGGACTGCTGGCAGGACTTGTTACTATGCGTTGGCATCGCCTGCGCGCCCGTGAAGCCGAGTTGGTCCGCTACGCTGATACGGGCATTACGCATGGGTAGAGAAATCCCTATGTCATCCTGAGGGAGGACGCGCACGCAGGTGCGCGTCCGAGTCGAAGGACGACATACAAGAAGGATTCGTTTGATTCCATTCTGCTCAGAGGAGAGGGTATGAAGACAAAGTTCGGTCTGTCCTTGCTGTTGCTGTTTTTATGTTGTTCCGTGATGGCTCTGGCACAGGCGAAACCCAAGGCAAAATCCGCCGCGGAACACATTACTGTAGCCCACGAGATGGACTATTTGCTTTCCGGAGTGGAAAAGGAATTCGTCAGCGCTGCCGACGCCATGCCGGAAGACAAATATGACTTCGCCCCCACTAACGGTGAGTTCAAGGGTGTGCGCACCTTCGCCCAGCAGGTGAAGCATGTAGCCGCCGTCAATTACATGATCTTCTCCGACATGCTGGGAGAAAAAATGCCGGCGAACGTCGGCGGCGAGAACGGCCCCGACTCCATGACCTCCAAAGCCGACATCATGAAGTTCCTGCGCGATTCTTTCGCCATGGGGCACCGGGCCTATGCCGCTATCACTCCTCAGAACGAAGTGGCGCCCATCAAGAATCCCTTTGGCGGCAAGCAGCCCTCCACGCGAGTTGGCCTGGCTGCCCTCATTATCGGCCACTGCTTCGACCACTACGGGCAAATGGTGGAGTATTTGCGAGCAAACGGAATCGTTCCGCCGGCCAGCCGTCCCCAGCAAAGGTAAGTGTCAGTCGTCTGCCAGACGCATTTGAGCACGGTTCGGGAACTCGGGGCAGCAGCTCTGAAACGGTGACCTAAGTCGTAAGCCTACTGCTCAGAGTTCCCGTTAGTTTTCAATGGCTTACGCAAAATAATGCAAAAACCGTGCCACTAAACCCCAATTTACCCCTTTTCGTGCAATTCGGTTGGGGATTTGCCCTCCTTCCTCCTAGCATCATGGTGCCTCTATCCGCGTGATTTCGGGGGAATTGAGCAACTCTCTGAGTTGTCCCGGTCGCGGGGAGGCAACACACAAATTTGCGCCAGGGTGCCTGTGGGGCGGACAACGTGGCCCGGTTAAGCAGGTTTCACACCTGGTGGGAGCAAAAACACAATGCACAAGCCGGTTAAGTACCTGGAGAAGGCTCTTAGCATCACCGCTAACGGGGCATGGTTCGTCTTTGAAAGGCTGAACCGCATCCGCCCGAACCCCTCGTTCACCCCGAAGTGGTCTGATAAGCCGCTCCTCAAGTCCTATGAAAAATCCAAGCCGCCACTGGGCTGGCCGCGACAGACCGATTCGCTCTGCCCCAAGTGCGTGCCCGAAATCCGCCAGCAGATCCTGGACGGCAAGCTGCCCCACGAGATCTTGCTCAACCAGAAGGTGGGCGAAATCAAGGCGCAGATTATCGAGCGCGACGGCAAAATCCTGATGGTGAAGGACTGCCCCAAGCACGGTCACTTTGAAGACGTGATGTCCATCGACGTGGACTTTTACCGCCACCTGGAACAGACCTTCCCCGGCCGCGACATCCGCTCGCACAATGACGAACACCTGCATCACCACGGCACCAGCACGGTGAAATATGGCCGCGGCGCCGTGCTGACCATTGACCTGACCAACCGCTGCAACATGATGTGCGACCCCTGTTTTATGGACGCTAACCAGGTGGGTTTCGTGCACGAGCTGACCTGGGAAGAGATCAAGACCCTGCTCGATAATGCTATCTCCATCAAGCCCAAGCGGCAGATGTCAGTCCAGTTCTCCGGAGGCGAGCCCACGCTTTCGCCTTACTTCCTGGATGCCGTGGCCTACGCCCGCAAGGTGGGCTACAACAGTGTGCAAGCGGCCACCAACGGTATTGAGTTTGCCAAAAGCAAGGAATTTTGCCGCCAGGCGGCGGATGCAGGATTGCGCTACGCCTACCTGCAATTTGACGGCATCGGCAATGCCGCCAACTCGCACCGCAAGGTTGGCAACCTGTTCGACGTAAAGCTGAAGGCCATTGAGAATCTGCACGAAGCGGGAGTGGAGCTGGTGCCCGTCACCACCATCGTCAACGGCATCAACAACGAGCAGGTGGGCCGAATTGTGCAGTTCGCCCTGGACAATCCCCGCATTATGTCGTTCTGCTCGTTCCAGCCGGTTTCGTTCACCGGCCGCGACGAGGCCATTACCGATGAGCGGCGGCAGGCGCAGCGCTACACGCTGTCGCACTTGGCCCACGACGTGAAGAAGCAGACAGGTTTGGGTGAGCCGGCGCGCGACTGGTTTCCGCTGTCGTTCGTCAGCACCTTTTCTGATTGGGCCGACCTGGTGCACGGGCCGGATGCCGCCTGGGGGCAGGTCAGCTGCGGCTGCCATCCCAACTGCGGTGTCGGCATGGCTATCCTGATCGATAAGCACACCAAGGATGCCGCCCCGGTCACCGCCTTCCTGAACGCCGATCGCCTGGCCAAGGACGTGGCTAAGATCAATGACGCGGCCCGCGGCAAGTTCCTCTCGTCACTGGGCATGGCGCTTTCGGTGATGCGCAACTACGATCCCTTCAAGACCACGCCCCATTTCACCTTGTATGCCATGCTGAAGAAGTTCGACAAGAGCTTCGGCGTGAGCAAGAAAGCGCAAAGCGGCGGCTATGGTAAGGTCACCGGCGACCGCACCTTGGAAGACATCCAGAAGCGTCGTTCGGACCGCTGGAACATCCTGTTCATCGCCGGCATGTGGTTCCAGGACCTCTACAACTACGATTTCCGGCGCACCGAGCAGTGCATCATTCCCTATGCCACCCAGGAAGGCGAGATTTCCTTCTGCGCCTACAACACCGGCATCGGCTGGCGCAACATCGTGGAGAAGATGCACATGACGGCCACGCTCACCAAGTGGTACGACGAGCACGGGCGGCATGAGATCTTCGCCGGGGGCAAGAAGGTCAGTCTGACTGACGTGGAGCTCAAGTCTCTGACTCTGAAGAACGAAATCGTCACCACCGAAGAGCAGAAGGACCTGGATGCTCTGGGCATCGCCAAAAATGCGCGCGAGGAGAAGATCCGGGCGCGCAACCAGAAGATCAAAAACGATGCCGCCTACAACGAGAAGATGGCCCGGCTCTACCGCGAGGTCATCCTGAAGGAGGGGCCGGCCGCCAGCAAGGACGGCTTTATCCCCCTGGACGCGCTGCAAGCCAAAGCCACCAAGAAAAACGAGGAAGTTGCCGAAGAAGTGCTCGGCGACTGAGAGTTGTCGCCAAGGGAAGTGAAGGCCGCTGGCTTTGCGCTGGCGGCCTTTCTTGCTGTAGCGCCGCCGTCCCGGCAGCCCAGTAGGCGGGCGGGCCGCCCGCCAGACCAGCCGGCGCCAGACGTCAGCGCTATAGTCGCGCGCCCGACACAATGCTCTGTCGCCCGGTCGCTACTTTCTTGAGACCGGGGTAAGACCTCAGTTGCTTCCCTGAGGCCTGAGCAGGATAATGAGGCGCCCACCGTACGACATTGATACAATAAGGGTTTAGCCTGATTGAGTCTGGAGCTCTGAGGAGACCTGTTTTGCAGGAGCCAAGGCAAAAGGAAGGTCCGGCTACGCCCGTTTTCTGGCGCGTGGAAGGCAGCCTGCTAAACCTGAGCACGGTGCGCCCGGTGGCTTTTTTTGCCTGGAATGCGCAGAGCTTCGCCGAGCGCTGGATCCGCCGCGGCGTTGTCTTTGTTCAGGCGCTGTTGCGACCCCTGCTCTATGCCATCCACCGCGTATTTGCCACTCGCGTTGTCAACGCCGTGCTTCGCGACATCAGTCGCGACCGCCTGGACCTGCTGGGCGAGGAGTACTTCCAATATCACCTACGGCCAAAGCTGAAGCCTGCGGGTGTGCAGGCGCTACGGGAGGAGCTGGCGCGCGGCCATCGAGTTGTGCTGATCAGCCAGGGACTGGACCACATCATTCGCCCGCTGGCGCAATACCTGGGGGCTGAGGGGCTGATTTGCAACCACCTGGAATTTCGCGACGGATACGCTACCGGGCGGCTGCTGGAGCCGGTGATTCGCCCGCGGGGCGCTATGGCCGTGATTACAGGGGACGCGCCTGACGGCCGCCGCGACCTGCAGCAACTAGGACGGGAGCTCAATTGCCCTCCGCAGAGCCTGCTGGCAGCGGTTGTGCCGACCCGGCGCGAGGTCAAGGCGGCCGAGCGACCTCTGGTACGGTTCAATTCGGCGAGTGCGCCGCCGCAGCTTTCCGTGCGCCAGGCGCTGGCCGGCCAGCAAATCATGTTAATCGGGGTCACCGGGTTCATTGGCAAAGTATGGCTGGCCCACATCCTGCAAGATCTGCCGCAAATTGGCCGCATTTACCTCCTGGTCCGTAGCCAGAAATCCACTTCCGGGGGGCAGCGTTTCAGGAAGCTGGTGCAGGAATCGCCGGTCTTTGAACAATTGCAGGGGCGGCTAGGGACCCAATTTTCCGAGTATCTGAGCAGCCGGGTGCAAGTCCTTGAGGGTGACGTCAGCCAGCGTGGTCTGGGATTGGAACCAACACTAGCGGCGCACCTGCGGTCCTCACTCGATCTCGTGATCAACAGCTCCGGGCTGACGGACTTCAATCCCGACATTCGCGACGCTCTCGCCGGCAACGTCGACGCCGTCAGCAATATTCTGGAGTTCGTGCGTGGCTGCGCTCATGCTGGCCTGCTGCACCTTTCAACCTGCTACGTAGCTGGCGCCCGTGACGGCCGCATTGCCGAGCAGGCGCAGCCCAACTACACGCCCATCGGCGCGCCCGATTTCGACGCCGAAGGCGAAATTGGAAACTTGCGCCGGGTAATAGCTGACGCAGTAGCATGGTCGGAAAGCCCCGAACTGGGCGACGAATTGCGCCGCCAGTCGCTGGAAAAGAAAGCTAATGGCAATGGCCTCTCGCCCGCCGCGCTGGAAAACCAGGTACGCAAGAACCGCATTCGCTGGTTGCGCACCACGCTGACCGATGCGGGAACCAAGCGCGCCCAGGAACTGGGCTGGCCCAACACATACACCTTCACCAAGAGCCTGGCGGAGTCTCTTCTGCTGAAGCGGGGAGAGGGGCTGGCCATCGCCATTGTGCGCCCGGCCATTGTGGAAACCTCACTCACCCGGCCTTTTCTGGGATGGAATGAGGGCATCAACACTTCCGCATCTCTTTCCTATCTGCTGGGGACGTATTTCCGGCAGCTGCCGAGCAACGCGCGCAAGAACCTCGACATTATTCCTGTAGACACGGTCTGCCGTGGTATGACGCTGATCGCCGCTGCCATCGTGCAGCGCTGCCATCAGCCGCTTTATCAGCTCGCTACCTCGGTGACCAATCCCTGCGACATGGGCCGCTCCATTGAGCTGACCTGCCTGGCACATCGCAAGTTCTACCGCGCCCAGAACGGCCTGCACCACCAGCTGCGCATGCGCTTTGACACCATTCCCGTTTCCAAGGAGCGCTACCAGCGGCTTTCGGCACCGGCGCAGAAGGCGGTCATCAAGTCGCTGCAGCGTCTGACCGCGCCTTTCCCCTTCTTGCAACCGCCTCTGGTGCGCACGGAGCGCGGTCTGGAAAAGGTGGAGAAGCTGATCGAGCTGTTCGAGCCCTTCATCCTGCACAACGAGCAGGATTTCGAAGCTGAGCACGTGGAGTGGCTCGTGCAAGCGCTGCCGGAAGAGGAGAAGCCTGTGTTCGGCTACGACACGCGCTCGCTGGATTGGTGGGAGTACTGGATTAATGTGCACATACCGGCATTGCGCAAGTGGACGTATCCGCTGATCGAAGGCCGCCCGGTAGAGGTGGGCCCGCGGCGCAGCTACGATTTGCCGTCCAGCCGTGGCGACAAGGCTGGCCCCGGCTGCAGCCCGGCTGCGGGCAACATAAGCACAGGCACCACGGGAGCAACGTGGCAATATTCCTGACCGGCTCAACCGGCTACATCGGCGCGCACGTGGCCGCCGGGTTGCTGGAAGGGCATCGCGATCAACTTAACTTGCTGGTGCGCGCCAACGACGAGCACGAGGCCGAGGTGCGCCTGTGGCGCGCCCTGCAGCTGCATCTGAACTTCCCGCGCTTTCACCAGCACCTCTATTCGCGTATCAAGATCTTTCGCGGCGATCTGACCGGCGCCCGCTTCGGCCTGAGCGAAGAGGATTACCGCCGCCTCGCCGAATCCACGGACTCAATAATCCACTGCGCCGCCTCGCTGAACCGCAAATCGGAGAAGGCATGCCTGAACGTGAACCTGCGAGGTACGCTGGAAGTAATCAAGCTGGCGGCTGCGGCTCGTGACCACCACGGCTTACGGCGCTTCAGCCACGTGAGCACTGTAGCGGTGGCAGGGCAGCGCAGCAACGAGGTGGTAAAAGAGGACGAAGCCCTCGACTGGGCGCGCTCCGACTACGACCCCTACGCCCGCACCAAGAAATTTTGCGAGCACATGATTCGGGAACTGCTGCCTGACGTGCCGCGAACCATATTCCGGCCCAGCATCGTGCTGGGTGACAGCCGTTACCCTCAGACCACCCAGTTCGACATGGTGCGGGCGTTCGTGTTCCTCGCGGGCCTGCCGGTGCTGCCCTTCCGGCCCAACGACAAAATTGACATTGTTAACGTGGACTTTGTGGCCGATTCCATCGTCACTCTGCATCAGAAGCCACAGCCCGAGTACGACACCTACCACCTGTCCTCGGGGGTGCGCTCGCAGACTTTCCGCGAACTCACGAGCGCGCTAGCACGGGCGCAGCACCGACGCTCGCCCATGTACATGCCCAGCCTGGAGCGTGCATTTACCGCCGTGGTGGAGCGGCTTTCGCGAAGGCGCGGCAACCTGGGCTTCGCCGCTTCGCTGATGAAGGTGTTCCTGCCCTATCTGGTGTGGAACACGGTGTTCGATAACAGCCGCGTGGTGCGGGAAATCGGCCGGCAGCCTGCGCCCTTCTCCCAGTACAGTTATCCCCTGCTGAAGTTCAGCCGCGACAACCACTTCAGCTATCGTTACCAGGACTGGCCGGCGCCGGCGGGAGGAACAGCGGCATGACCGACTTGATGCTGCAAGCCTGGGTAAGCGCCTCCATTGAGTTCACCAAGCTCAAGTGGATGCTGGGCGAGGGGCGTCCCTGGCGGCCAGGCGAAAAACTGAAGCTGCTGTTCGCCGGCTACAACGGCACGCGCAATACCGGCTCCGACGTGCGCGTGGAAGAAATGATTCGCCAGGTGCGCCGTATCCTGGGCGCGGAAAACCTCAGCCTGAGCGTGATGACGCAGAATTTCGATTTCTCCCGCGGCTACTTCGGCGACGCGCGCCAGACCCATCTGCCGGACGTTTTCCCAGCCTATCTCCACCGCGAAGTGCCGCAGCACCACGGCGTGGTGGCCTGCGAAGGCTCCATGTTCAAGAGCAAATTCGCCAACGCGCTGACCACCATGATGATCGGCTCGCTGGCGCTGGCTTCGGCGCAGAATAAATTGTCTGTCGGTTACGGGGCGGAAGCCGGGCACATGGATCCGCTGGTGGCCAGGATGTGCGCCCGCTATTGCCGTGACTCGCTGATCATTACCCGCAATGAGGAGTCGCGCGGCATCCTGCGCAGCCTCGGCGTGCCCACGGAACTGGGCACGGATACAGCGTGGACCTTCGAGCCTCATCCGGTGGAGTACGGGAAGAAGCAGTTGCGCAAAAAGGGCTGGGACGGCAGCACTCCGGTGCTGGTGGTGTGCCCCATCAATCCGTTCTGGTGGCCGGTAAAAGCCTCGATAGCCAAGTATGCTCTGCGGGCCACCACCGGCGCCTACAAGGACAGCCACTATCGGACGGTGTACTTCCACAAGTCGGGAGCTGAAGTGGAGGCGGCGTATCGCCGCTATCTGACCGCGATCGCGAATGCCGTGGATGCGTTTCGCAAGGTTCGGCGGGTTTTCGTGGTGCTGGCGGCAACGGAGCGGCTGGACACGAGGGCTTGCGAGTGGATATCGCAGCGCCTGGGCGGACTGCCGCTCTGCAGTTCCGACGACTACAACATGTATGAACTGGTGAGCATTCTGCGCGCCTGCAACATCATGGTTTCATCGCGCTACCACGGAATTGTGACTTCGATGCCGGGACTGGTGGCCTCCGCCGGCATCACCATGGATGAGCGCATCCGCAATCTGATGCGTGAGCGGGGGCACGGCGACCTGATGCTGGAGGTGGACGACCCGGAACTGGAAGGCAAGCTGATGGTGGTTTTGGACAAGCTCTGGAAAGAACGGGAGCGGGTCGCCGAGGGTATCGGGCGCACGGTGGTGAGAAATCTGCAGGTGATGGCACGCATGGGTGTTTACTTCGAGGAATGCGTGCAGCGGCGCTATCCCGATTTTCCTGTGCGCAGCGGGGTACGTAGCTGGGAGGAGTATTTGCCGCCGTTCAGTCCGGGCCTGGAGAAGCTGGCCGAGGAATACGAGGCGGTGAGCGCGTAGGGATTTGAATTTCCTGGAAACCATATTCGAGCAACTGAGGAAGGCGCCGCATACCGCTTTTCTTCAAGAGTTGGCGGGCGGAGAATCTGTCCCCGCTACTGGCGCGGAATTGGCTGCACTCATCCACACGGCGCGTATGTTCCTGCGCGCACAAGGACTGAAGAAAGGCGACCGCTGCGCTCTGCTCGCGTCCAACAGCATTCGCTGGGTGGCCACGGACCTAGCCATTCTGGCCGAAGGCTTGATCGCGGTTCCGCTTTACGCCCGCCAGGCGCCGGGCGAGCTGGTTGCCATGATGAAGGACTGCTCCCCATCCTTTTTGTGTTGCGGGGACGCCGCACTGCGCGAATCCATTGCCCCGCAATGGCCAGGCGCGCCGCCTATGGCGCTATTCGACGACATTTTCGCCGCCGATGCGCGGGGAGAACTCGGCGTGCCGGTTGCGCTCGAAAGCAATGACCCTGTTGCCATCGTCTACACCTCTGGCACTTCAGGAGAACCCAAGGGCGTGGTTCTTGGCGCGGGTGGCGTGGGTTTTATTCTGGGCTCCACCTCGCAGCGGCTGGATGTGTTAATGGCGGGGCACCAGGGCCAGGAACGCGTGTTCCACTATCCGCCGTTCTGCTTTGCCGCATCCTGGATCATGCTGCTCACTTGCCTGCAGCGCGGCAACCTGCTGATGATGGCCATGGACCTGGGCACACTGGCGGCGGACATGCGCGCTGCCGCGCCGCATTATTTCCTGAATGTGCCCGTGCTGTTGGAACGCATGCGGGCGGGAATTGACGAGCAACTGCACAAGACTGGCGGCCTGGCGAACCTGATTTACACGCGGGCGCGCGAAGCCTGGTTCGCGCGGGATCGCGGTGAGCGAGCCGCGCTCGGTGGCTTGTGGCTGGCGCTGGCGAATGGGTTGGTTTTCCCCACTATCCGAAAGAAGATGATTGGCTCCAACCTGAAAGCGCTGATTTGCGGCTCGGCGCCCCTGGCCCGCGAAACTCAGCTCTTCTTCATGATGCTGGACATTCCGGTGTTGCAGGTTTATGGGCTGACGGAAACCACCGCGATATGTACCATGGATGACCCGCGCGACGTGGAGCCGGGACGCGTGGGGCCGGCCATTGCGGGCATTGAGATGAAACTGGGCGAGAATGACGAAATCCTGGTGCGCGGGCCTAACCTGTTTCGCGAGTACTGGAACCGTCCCCAGGCCACGTCAGACGCCATGCGCGATGGCTGGTTTCATACCGGCGACCAGGGCGAGGTGAACGAGCGCGGCCGGTGGAGGATTTCCGGGCGGATCAAGAACCTGATTGTGCTCAGCTCAGGGCATAATGTTGCGCCCGAGCCGATTGAGGACGAGATGCTGCGCCTGCTGCCGGACGCGCAGCAGGTGGTGCTGGTCGGCCATGGACGGCCGTTTGTGGGGGCCATCGTGACCGGCGGATCCACCCCCGAGCAAGTGCAATTTGCCATGGATGAGGTCAATCGCGACCTGCCGCACTACAAGCGGGTGCGCGCCTTCCACATCCGGCCGGAGCCGTTCAAAGTGGAAGACGGCATGATGACCATTAACGGCAAGCTGAAGCGCGACGTAATTGCGGCGCGGCTCCGCGAGCAGATTGAGACGTTGTACGCCCGGCAGGAAGTGCGGGCGGGGTGAACATCGCGGACACATTCCAAGGCGAAGCTCTTTCCTGGCAGCTGAAAGATGGCGTGATCGAGTTGGCGTTGCACCGCGAGCCCGCCAACGAAATCGGCACGCTCATGCTCAATGAGCTGGAGATGTTCATGGGCGCGCTCAAATGCCTGGAAGACCAGGCGTGCGCCATTATCATTTACAGCCGGCTTGCTTCCGGATTCAGTGCGGGAGCGGATCTGCGCGAGCTTTACGAACAGTCTCACAAGCTCAGGGTTGACGACCGAGTGCGTGAGGTGCGCCTGTTCCTGCAGCGCGTTCACCGCGTTCTCAACTGCATTGATGGTTCCCCGCTTACCACCATCGCCGCCGTGCACGGCGTGATTTTTGGCGGCGGCTTCGAGCTGGCTCTTACCTGCGATCTGATTATTGCCGACAAGATGGCGCGCTTCTGCTTTCCCGAGCTGCGCCTGGGCCTGATTCCCGGCTTTGGCGGAATTCCGCGCCTGAAACGCGACCTGGGCAACGGCATAGTGCGTGACCTGCTGCTCACCGGGCGCAGCATCAATGCCCAGAAAGCGGCCACCGTGGGTCTGGTCAGCCAGTTAGCGGGAGAGGGCGAGGTCTTGCGGGTGGCGCGCGCCGCGGCAGCGCAGTTGCGCAAGTTCGACCGGCCCACTGCCATTGCGACCAAAAAATTTATCAAGCCGATTCCCTACGAGGAATTGAAGCGCGAAATCGACATTTTCTGCGAGCTGTTTGCCCAGCCCGCGGTAGAGGCGGGGCTGCGCCGCTTTGTGGAAAACACCAGCGCACAGCCTTATTTGCCGTGAGCCGCCGGACTTACCTGATCGCTTTTCTGATTCTGCTGCTGGCCGGAACCGCTGTGGCCGCAAAAAAGAAAAAGCCGAGGGAGAACAACGGTTTTATTTACAACCTGCGCCTGGGGGCCGCCGAGATCGAGCAGCAGGGCGAGGTTTGCTTCACCATCCCAAATCCCAAGCTGAAGCCGGGCGATCCGGTGGCCGTGATTTCCACCGACGGAGGAGTGGAGCAGGCGCAGGTAACGGCCAAGCTGGACAAAAGCTGCTCGCGCGATCGGAACACCGAACCGGAGGACGCCTTCTACACTCTGCAATTGTCCAAAAATCGCCTGCCGCCCAGTTCGCTGGGACTGGGCATTGCGGACTATTCCGGGCCATTCGAGAACAACGGCGAGTTCGTAGGCTTCAACACCGTGCGTTTGGCGGGCAACGGCGATTATTTCAGCAGTTGCGCTGGAAACGAAGGCGTGAACCTGCTGGTATGGAACGGGTTGCCGCGCCAGGGCACGCTGGAATGGCACCGCTATTACTACCTTGGATATGATGTGGAAGCAACCTGCACCCAAGCCGACACCGCGGCCATGGAGAAATTGAAGGAATAAGGAATAATGCGGACGCCTGAGCAAACTCTTGACGAAATTCTGGCCTTGGCGGCCAGGCACTTCAAAGTACCGCAGGAGAAGCTGGCGCCGGACGATGACTTCTTTCAGAAGCTGGGCATTGACAGCCTGCAGGCCCTGGAACTGCTCACGCGCCTGGAAAATCACTTTCAAGTTGAGCTGCCCGACTACGAGTTGCAGGGCGTGAGCGACTTCCGCACCCTGGCGGAGCGCATTCAGGCCAGACTCTGATGAATTGACGATTTTCGATTTACGATTCTCGATTTAAGAACAGGCCCTGAATGCGGCAGGGGTTTTCATTCGTCAATCTTCAATCAACAATCATCAATGCTTGACCTCAACCAGTACACCTGCCTGGGAGCGGCGCTGCGCAATGCGCTGGAGAGCTTTGCCGGCGAGGTGTGCCTGATTGAGGCGGACAGGGAGCGGGAGAATTGCCGCCTGACCTATTCGCAGTTCAAACAAGCAGCCCTGCCTTTGGCTGGGGCGCTGCAGGAGATGGGCCTGCGCGAGAACGACCGCGCCGCCATCATTATGACCAACCAGTCCAAGTGGCTGATTTCCGCCTACGCCATCTTCTACGTTGGCGGCGTCATCGTGCCTCTGGACTACAAGCTCACCGCCGCCGAGCACCTGCAGTTGCTCTCCCATTCACGGGCGCGGTTTCTCATCGTCGAGTATCACCTGTGGCGGGCGATCATGACCGCGCCCGGGTTTAAAGATCTGAAAACTGAATTCGTGCTGGTCACGGAAGCCCCGCCCAAAGCTGATTTAGGCAGGGCGCACCGGTGGGAGGAAGCGAAGAGCAATATCGAAGCGCGCTTCATCATGCGGCACCGCGAGGATACTGCCTGCATCGTGTACTCCTCGGGTACCGGCGGGCGGCCTAAAGGCTGCGTGCTCACCCACGAGAACTATCTGGAGCAGTGCCGCTCGCTTACCGCGTGGTATCCCTTCTGGCCGGGTGTGCGCTACTTGAGCATTCTGCCCACCAATCACGCTATTGATTTCATGGTCGGCTTCATCGGGCCCTTCGTCTGCGGCGCCTGCGTGGTGCACCTGCGCACGCTGCGCCCGGAGTTCATACGCGAAGCCTTTACCCGCTACAAAATCACCTACATGAGCCTGGTGCCACTGGTGCTCAAGAACCTGGAAAAGGGGCTGAAGGCAAAATTCGCGGAGCTGCCGCCGCACCGCCGCACTGCGCTAAGCGGCCTGATCGCCATCAACCGCGCTTTTACCCGCCGCCGCCCCAACCTGACCCTTAGCCGCCAGGTGCTGCCACAGATTCACAAGGGTTTCGGTGGTGAACTGCGCGCCCTCTTTGTTGGCGGCGCTTTCATGGAGCCGGCCACGCTGCAGTTCTTCTACGATCTGGGAATCCCGGTAGCCAACGGCTACGGGCTGACTGAGGCGGGCACTGCGGTCACGCTCAACGACTTCAAGCCTTTCCGCGCCGACACGGCGGGCAAGCCACTCCCCGGCATGGAGGTGAAGATCGTCAACCCCGATGCCGAGGGCATTGGCGAAGTGGCGGTGCGGAGCCGCACTGTGATGTCGCATTACCTGGACGATCCCGAACTCACCGCCGAAACCATTGTGGATGGCTGGCTGATGACCGGGGACCTGGGACGCATGGACCGCTCCGGTCATCTGCAGCTTTTTGGCCGCAAGAAGAACATGATCGTGACGGAGGGCGGAAAGAACATCTATCCCGAAGACGTCGAGAACGTGTTCGACGGACTGGCTGCCAAGGAGTACTGCATCTTTGCCTCAAATTACCTGTGGCCGAAGCCCGGTCTCGGCAAAGAAGCTCTGGTCATGGTGCTGCGCCTCGATCAGGGCCAGCAGTTCACCGATGGTTTGCGCGCCGATTTGACCAGTCGCAACCGACGCCTGCCTGATTTCAAGCGCGTGACCGGGTACGTGCTGTGGGAGCGGGATTTCCCCCGCACCGCATCTCTAAAAATCAAGCGCACGGTGCTGGCCGAGGAGATTGCCCGCCAGTTGCCGGAGCGCGATTCCGCGGTGGTGCCCCTGTGAGCCGCCGTTTTCTGGCGGTGGTGAACCGCGCCGCCGGGGGCGGCCGCTGCGGCAAGCTGGTGGACGAAGCCCTGGACCGGCTGCGCGCCGGTGGAATCGAACTGGAGCTGGTGGAAACCACGCGCCCTGGACACGCCAGCGAAATCGCGCGCGCCGCCTATGCGCACGGCCAGCGCAATTTTCTGGCGGTGGGCGGCGACGGCACCTCTTATGAGATCGTCAACGGACTCTTTCCCCAAGCGCAAGCCGGCGAGCGCCCCACCCTGGCCTTTCTCCCCCTGGGCACCGGGAACTCCTTCTTGCGGGACTTCAGTGAGCGCGGACTGGAGCATGCTAGGCAGGCGCTGTTTGCCGGCCAGAGGCATGCCTGCGACGTGCTCCGGCTCACCCATCGCGACGGCGTTCTCCACTACATCAATTTGCTGAGCATGGGTTTTGCGGCCGATGTGGCCGCGGTGCGCATCCGTCGCTTCAAAAACATGGGAGAGCTGGGCTATTTGCTCGCCCTATTCGTGTGCCTCGCCCGCCTGGACCGGCGCGCCTTTCCCCTGCGGGTGAACGGCGATTCGCGGGCTGACGACCGGCGCTGCCTGTTTCTTACCTTTAACAACAGCAAATTTACCGGTGGGAAAATGATGATTGCGCCGAAAGCAGAAATTGCAGACGGCCTGATCGAATATGTCCGCTGGGGACCGATTGGGCGCCTGAGGCTGCTGCGAAACCTGCCCGGACTGTATGACGGGACGCACATTAACCATCCGCTGGCGGAGCGGCACGCTGCTACCCACATTGAGTTCGAATTGGACGCGCCGGTGGATGTCATGGTGGACGGCGAAGTTTTGCGCCTGCATTGCGAAAAGCTGGATGTGCTGCCGGGCGCTCTGGAAGTGGTGGCGTGAACAATTCAGCAGTCAAAGAAGGACCGCTGCATTTCACTCTTGCCGCAATTTATGGGTTTGAGGTTTTCCTGACTCCTGACTCCTGACTCCTGACTCTCGCCTCCTGCAGTAGAATATCTCCATGGACGTACGCCGTTGGGCCTCGGTGATCGCGCTTTTCCTGGGCATGGCGTTCCCCGTCTGGGCGCAGCAGCCTTCGCAGTCCAGCCAGCAATCGCAATCGGCCGATCAGAATAAGACTTCCACCCAGGACCTGCCCTCCGCGCCCTTGCCTCAGCCCACCGCCGGCCAGAAGAAGCCGGAGAAACTTCCCGCTTCACCACCGCCAGCGCCCGCTCCGCCACCCTCGGAACCGGGTCCTTATGGTCCAACAGGGCCATCCTCCACTTCGCAGCCACCCCGGGCCGCGCCTCCCGACACACCCGGCACCAGCACCAGCAAGGATGACAAGGTAGATATCAGCCCTCCGGCCAATGACACCAGCGCCCACCCCAACGCCGGCCTGGGCAATTCGGATATCGGAGAGTTCCATCCCTTCGACCCGCATCGTGCCGCCAAGGATGTGGAGGTGGGCGATTTTTATTTCAAGCAGCACAACTACCGCGCCGCCATCTCCCGCTACCGCGAGGCTCTGCTCTATAAGCCCAATGATGCCATTGCTACTTTTAGTCTGGCGGATGCGCTCGAGAAGTCCGGCAACCTGCAGGAAGCTGCCCAGAACTACGGCGCTTACCTGAAAATCCTGCCCAATGGCCCCAAAGCCAAGGACGCCCACAAAGCGCTGGAGCGCCTGCAAGCGAAGGGTGCGGCTGCGGCAAAGCCCAAGCCCGCCAAGACCGCCGCTGCGTCGCAGCCCAAGCAGTAGCTTTTCAGTATTAAATTCCAAGGTTCTCAGCCTAAGCCTGATGCACGCATTTTATGCGGCCGCTTTAGCAAACCATTTCTACCTTGGGAAGAAAGTATGGAGGTTCTACCGTTGGGAAGAAACGTGGAAGCCCCGGACTTGAGTCCGGGGGATGATGCGGACTCACGAATACGGGCTTTAGCCCCTGGAGACTCTCGGGACAAAATGAATCGGCTTCGAAACGGCAAAAGCTGAAGCTTCCAACTATTTCTCCACCCTTAAGAACTCTCCGCTGGTCGCATTCACCGCCACCCGCAGCCGCGCGTCATCGAGTCCCGTGCCGTAAATCACGTGCCAGATGAGCATGTTCTCCCGCGGATCCCAGCCGCAGATGTACACCACCGGCTGTTTGGCATCTTTCTTCAGCAGTTTGTCGCCGCCATGCTTCTGCGCGACCTCGAATGCTTTGTCCGTATCGATTTTGAGAAAACCGATGTCGAACACCTGAGTGGAGCTGTTGGAAGGGTTGTAGCTGTCTTCCACGCCGGGAGAGATGCCCGGTGTGGGAGCATCATCAGCGTCCAGTCCCGACCAGATGTAGGGTTTTATCGCGCGGCGCATGGCGGAACCGAAGCCTGCTCGCCATATTCCCGACTTGCCGTCATGCCCCATGGATTCCTTGCTCAGCTGCGACATAATCTGGTAAGGACGAGCGTCGCCAGCCCAGCCGTGCGCTGCGATGTAAAGCCGCTGAAAAGCCATTCGTCCTGTGCTTAGTTCGGCCTGCTTGGGCGCGGGCTTGGCCGGCGCCTGCTCCGCCGACTTGGTCGGCTGCGAAGAGCACCCTGCCAATATCACGAGCGAGCACAAGCCTGCCAGCAGCTTTTTCATCTCTGCCATCCTGTCAAATGTTTTGCAACCGGGAACGTACCGCACATTCTAAACGAAAGACAAGCCATGCACAGCTACTTGCAGCGAGTCCAGGCAGCGATTGACGACGCCATCCGCGGCTTGACACTGGAGCAGTTGGCCTGGCGCCCAAAAGGCAAGTGGAGCGCGGCTGCCATACTGGAGCATCTTTCGCTCACCTATAGCGGCACCGCCAAAGGCCTGCAGCGTTGCCTCGACGCCGGACGGCCCCGCATCACTCCGCCCAACGCCGGACAGCGTCTGGCTAGCTTTGTGGTCACCGGTTTGCGCTATATGCCGCCCGGCCGAGAGGCGCCGGCCATGGTGCTGCCCAAGGGCGCGCCGCCGGAAACCGTCCTGGACGATGTGCGGCGCAACCTGGCCGCAGCGGACGAAGCCATCAGCCGCTGCGAAGCTGGGTTTGGATCCCGAGCCAAGATTGCCAACCATCCGATCCTCGGCCCTCTCACCGCCCGGCAGTGGCGAACCTTTCATCTGGTGCACGCCCGCCATCACATGAAGCAGATCATGCGCATCCGCGCGCAAATTGCGGCTGAGACCAAAGCGGCAGCGGCGCACGGCTGAGTCTTATTTCTCTGCCGCCGCATGGCTTCCCCGGAGTTGGACCAGAATTTTGCGGGCGGTTTCGGCTCCGTAAACCGGTAGCTTGGCGTCGGACAACACGCCAACCTGTTTGAGCACTGAAGCCTGGTCCCAGTAGACGCGTTCAAAGGCGACCTTGCCCTCGCGAAACCCCACAATTGCCACCAGCGGCACCTCCACCCGGCGGTTCGTAGGCTTAATGCCGGGCAGCATCCAGGGCATCTCCTGGGAGTGCGTGAATGAAAAGATCATCTCGTCAACCAGTTGGTTTTCGCCCACGGTGCGCGACACCGGGGTCATGGTCGTGTCCGGCGGCATGCAGGTTATGAAGTTTTTCCCATAGAATTCGCGCAGCCCCGACTTGCCCTCGGCGCCAGTCATCACCGGGATGTGGTTCACGTATCCGTCCTCCACCATGGTGGCGAGCGTGGCGTCCAGATTCTGCGTTTGGAATTCGTGCTTGGTGTGTTCTTCCCAGATGCGGGCAAGCTCTGCTGGTTTCATCTCCGCGATTTTAGCCGACCATCCTGGTGTTATTCGATGATTTCCAGGGTAAACCGCCGTTTCAGCTTCGTGCCGGCAGCTCCCAGAATGGTGCGTATGGACCGTGCCGTCCGCCCTTCCTTCCCAATCACCTTGCCAATGTCTTCTGGGGCGACGCTCAACTCCAGCACGACCACTTGCTCGCCGCGTACTGCTTGTACGCTCACTTTGTCCGGCGCGTCAACCAGGCTATGAGCAATTTGCTCCACCAGGAGCCGGACATCTTCATCGGGGTAGCCAATTTCCGTCGCTAGTCCATTGCTGGGCTCATGCGGTGTTGCATGCTTTTGTCTGGCGGCGGTACCAGTATTGCTAATCATCGTCTTTCCTATCGAAGAGATTGGTTTAGGTGTTTCAGGCTGCGGCGCGTGCGCTCTTGGCCGTAGCAGAGCCAGTTATTCTGTCAATTACGTGCAGCAGGCCCTCCGGAGGTTCACTCCTCATCACGTATTCATCCACCAGCCAGAGAACACGCTCCGGCACATCGGAGTAGGCCGAGAGGAGAATTACCCGCTGCTGGGGAAATTTGCGCTTGATAAGCCACGCTACCGTTTCCGCGTCCATCCCGGCGGATTTGTATTCCAGGATCACGGCGGCTATAGCCAGGGTCTGCAGTTGTGCCAGGGCTGTTGGCGCATCGTTGGCGGTCACCACCGCATAGCCGTGGTCTTCCAGCATGGCCCGACGAAGCTGCAGAAACAATGGGCGGTCGTCTACGCACAACAGAGTCGGCTGCGGCATTGTGCTACTCCTGTTGGGAAAGGGCGGAGCTCCAGCCTGTCCATGAGCTGCACCTCCAACACGGTTCTGCCCCGGTTCTTCTATTGCGGGTAGGGGCTCTCCGCTGGGTGGGGGAACTGCCACTGATACTCGCAAGGAGAATCTGAAAGGATAGTAGTTTCGATTCGGCACGCAGTCAATGGCAAAATTCGGTGCGGTATCAAATGATATCCTTCCTGATATCGGAATCATAGCCATTCTCCCTGCTGATGGTGAGGAAGTTAAATGCTTTTTCTTTAAAAGGATAGAGAGATTATCCGCGAGGATGCTGCGTGCGTGCATGTTTCGGGCGTGTTTCGAAAGGACCTCCATCTCAGTCACACTAGGGATTTTGTCTGTTTGTACTTTTCTTTCTTTTTGCAGAAACGTGCTTTCGTTTTGCAGTTTTTCATTCTGAAGATTCGTGCGCCCCACGCTTCGAGTCAACATCGCCGATCCGTTGGTGAATTCTTGTCACCACCGAATGTGGGGATTGTCCCCCGACCCCAACTATCCACTTTGCCCATCCGCCCCCCAGAGCCTCTAATGGACTGAATATTGAGTGCTGATTGCTGACTGTTTCTTCATGAAACTTGACCGCCTCGACCTGGCTATCATCGCGATCTACCTGGCGGGTATCACCCTCTTCGGCCTGCGCTTCCGCAAAAAGCAGCGCTCCCTTCGCGACTACTTCCTCGCCGACCGCACCATTCCCTGGTGGGCCATCGCCCTTTCCATCGTCGCCGCCGAAACCAGTACCCTCACCATCATCAGCATTCCCGGACTGGCCTACGACACCAATATGGCCTTCCTGCAGGTTGTGTTCGGCTACCTGGTGGCTCGTGTCCTCATCTGCATCATCTTCATTCCTTCTTATTTTCGCGGCGAAATGTACACTGCTTACCAGCTCATCGAGCGCCGCTTCGGGCCCCACCTGCGCTCGCTGGCCGCCGGCCTCTTCCTGATTACCCGTGCCGCCGCCGAGGGCGTGCGCGTCTTCGCCGTCTCCATTGTAGTGGCCATCGCCATCGGCACCGGCGAAGTCGCCTCCATCGCCATCATCACCCTGCTGACCCTGATTTACACCTTCGAAGGCGGCATGGCCGCCGTCATCTGGACCGACGTCATCCAGATGATCATCTACATCGGTGGCACCCTCGTCGGCTTTGTCACCCTGCTGCACCTGGTTCCCGGCGGCTGGAGCAACATTCACGCCGCCGCGGCCGCTGCCGGCAAGCTGCGCATTTTCGACTTCACCCCCACTTTCTCCCGCACCTACACCTTCTGGGCCGGCCTGATTGGCGGCACCTTCCTCACCACCGCCAGCCACGGCACCGACCAGCTCATGGTGCAGCGCCTGCTCTCGGCGAAAAACAAAGCGCAATCGCAGGGCGCGCTGCTGGCCAGCGGCGTCTTTATCCTGGTGCAGTTCGCGCTCTTCCTGCTGGTGGGCGTGGCGTTGTTTGTCTTCTACCGCCATTTTCCGCCGCTCACGCCTTTCACCCGCTCCGACCGCATCTTCCCCACGTTCATTGTTCGCGACATGCCCCGCGGCATCTCCGGCCTGCTGATCGCCGCTATTCTGGCGGCCGCCATGTCGAACCTGAGCGCGGCACTGAACTCGCTCTCCTCCAGCTCCATCGTGGATTTTTATCTGCGCCGTCGCCCGGAAGCTTCGGAAAGCAGACGCCTGACGGTTTCGCGAGCCTCCACGTTTGTTTGGGCGCTGGTGCTATTTGCCCTGGCCATTCTCTCCCAGCGCGGCGGCCGCGTCGTTGAAGTCGGGCTGTCCATCGCCTCGGTGGCCTACGGCGCGCTGCTGGGGATCTTCCTGCTCGGCCTCTTGACCAAGCGCGCGACCGAGCGGGGCGCGATGGTGGGTATGGCCTGCGGCTTTGCCGTTGAGCTGTGGATCTGGCTGGGCACCAAGGTCCCCTGGACCTGGTACGTGGTGATTGGCACGGCCGTGACCTTCACAATCGGCTATATTGCAAGCAGCCTGGCAGGAGAGCCTGCACCCGTGTCAGCTGGAGACCCCGTTGTTGAGTGAGCTGCGGAACGGCGCAGAAAGCCCGCGCTAGTGTGCAAGCACCCGGCTTTACCCGGGTGAATACCAGTTTCCTTTTATTTGCTATTCCGAGCGGACTTCAGTCCGCGAGGAATCTACCATGCCGCCAACCGTCGCCAAAACTACCGCCGCTCCCGACCTGGCCCGCGATCTCAAGGTCAGCCATGCCGCCGCCATCGTCGTCGGCACCATCATCGGCAGCGGCATCTTCCTGGTTCCCAAGGAGATGATGCAGGCGGTGGGCTCGGCCGAATTCGTTTATCTCGCCTGGATCGTCGGCGGCCTGCTCTCCTTTTTCGGCGCGCTCAGCTACTCCGAACTCGCCGCGATGAAGCCCCAGGCTGGCGGCGAGTACGTTTACATGCGCGACGGCTACGGCCCCCTGGGCGGCTTCCTCTACGCCTGGACCTACTTCGTTCTCGCCAAGCCCGGCTCCATGGCCACCATCGCCATCGGCCTGGTGCGCATTCTCGGCACCTTCAGACTGTTCGCCATTCTTCCCCAGCCGCTCATTACCCAACCCTTCCTCATCACCTGGGGACAGTTGGTCGCCATCGGCGCGGTCGTCTTTATCTCTTTCATCAATTACATCGGCGTGAAGAAGGCGGGCGAATTCCAGCTCTTTTTCACCCTGCTGAAGATCGCCATCGTCCTCGCCATTGTGGGCGTGGGCTTCGCCTACGCACATGGCGGCTTCGCGAATTTCACCACTCACTTTCTGGGCGCGCGTGGTGGCTTCGCCGGATTCATGGTGGCGCTCATCGCCGCTCTCTGGGCCTACGACGGCTGGAACCTGGTGACCACCGTGGCCGGCGAAATCAAGCAGCCGCAGCGCAGTCTGCCCATTGCCCTCATTGCCGGCGTCGCCATTGTGGCCGCACTCTACATGCTGCTCAACGCGGCGGTGCAGTACGTCATGCCTGCTTCCGCAGTCGCCGCCTCGCCTCGCCCTGCCTCCGACGCCATGCAACTGGCCATGGGCGCGGCCGGCGCCGCAATCGTCTCCGCCGGCATGGCCCTTTCCATGCTGGTGACGCTGAACGGCAGCACCATGACCGGCGCCCGCGTGCCCTTTGCCCTAGCCCGCGACCGCTACTTTTTCCAGGGACTGGCCCGCGTGCACCCACGCTTCCACACTCCTTCGGCTGCGCTGGTAGTCCAGGCCATCCTGGCGATTATCTTTTTGCTTTTTGCGGGGAGCTTTCAGGAGCTGTTTTCGGTCACGCTCTTCGGCGAGTGGCTGTTCTATATGCTGGTGACCAGCACCGTGTTCATCTTCCGCGTCCGCGAGCCCAACGCCGAGCGTCCCTACAAGACCTGGGGATACCCGGTGGTGCCGGCGCTGTTCATCCTCGCCTCCGCTGTCCTGCTCTATTACACCTTCAGCGCCAATCTGCGGAATTCGTTCGTGGGCTCGGCGCTCATCCTCGCCGGCGTCCCGGTTTTCTACGCCTTCCAGCGCCGCCGCGGCGCTGTTCAATAGCCGTTTACTCTGCGGCAATATTTCCCCGTGCTGTCATGGACGGGTGGACAGGTGGCCCGCTCAAGCCCGCTTTTGGCTTAAGCGGGGCAGTTCAAGAGCCCAGCTTGAACAGAATTTCGCCGCTGTTCTCGTGTACCATCCTCAGTTGTACTTGGAATCGGGCACACCATGCACCGCAGCGCCGCGATCGCACTTGCTTCAACCCTGATGCTTATTACGCCAGCCCCGGCTCAGGAGCATGCGCATAGCGCGGCCAGCGAGAAACTGGGCACCGTGCACTTTGCCACCACCTGCAATGCGCCCGCACAGAGGGAATTTAGTCGCGCGGTGGCCCTGCTCCACTCCTTTGAGTTTAGCCGCGCCATAGATGGTTTTCACCGGACGTTGCAGGCCGATCCCACCTGCACGATGGCCTACTGGGGTATTGCCCTCAGCCAATGGGGCAATCCCTTCGCCGACGGTCTGAAAGCGCCGTCGCAACTGCGGGATGGACAGTCGGCCGCCGCGCAGGCCATTGCCTTACACGCCAAAAGCGAAAGGGAACGCGCCTACATCACTGCGGTCGCCAAGCTTTACGCTGACTTCGAACACACTCCTCAGCAAACTCGCCTGCGGAGCTATCGCGATGCCATTGCCGAGGTCGCGCACCGTTACCCGCAAGATCACGAGGCCTCCATCTTTTACGCGCTTGCCCTGTCGGTTGCGGCCGACCCGGCCGACGAGACCTACAGCAGTCGTCTGCAAGCCGGCCAGATTCTCGAGAAGCTCTTCGCCCAGGAGCCCGACCATCCCGGCCTCGCTCACTACATCATTCACACCTACGACGTGCCGCCGCTGGCAGATAAGGCGATTCCCGCGGCCAGGCGCTACGCCGTCATTGCCCCCGATGCCCCTCACGCGCTGCATATGCCCTCCCACACCTTCACGCGCGTCGGTTATTGGGAAGATTCGATCAACAGCAATCTCGCGGCCGCCGCCTCGGCTCGCCGCGCGGGCGAAACCGCGGAAGAACTTCATGCGGACGATTACCTGGCCTACGCCTATCTGCAGTCCGGCCGCGACCAGACCGCCGGGGCGATGGTGAAATCGCTGCCCGAACTCAGTGCGCGCTTTGATCCTAGCCGCATCATCGGTGGCGCGGCGCCGCCGGCAGCCGGTTATTACGCATTAGCGGCTATACCTGCCCGCTTCGCGCTGGAACGCAATGACTGGCGGGCGGCAGCTCAGCTTCCGGTAAGCGACACGCCGGTTGCATTTGCGGACGCGGTAACCCACTTCGCCCGCGGTTTAGGCTCGGCGCATCTTGGGGACCCCGCCGGCGCGCAAACTGCCGCCGAAACTTTGCGCAAGCTGGCACAGCAGCTGCAGGATGGCAAAGAGTTCTACTGGGCCGAACAGGTGGAAATCCAGCGCCTCGGCGTGCTGGCTTGGGCTGCCCTGGCACAGGGTCATAAGGACGATGCCCTGAGCAACATGACTGCCGCCGCTCAGCGCGAAGATGCGACCGAAAAGAGCGCCATCACACCTGGCCCGCTGAAACCGGCTCGCGAGCTACTCGGCGAGATGCTTTTGCAATTGCACCAGCCCAAGCAGGCGCTGGCAGAGTTCGAGAAGGCGCTGCAACGGGAGCCGGACCGCTTCCGTGCGCTCTACGGGGCGGCGCGCGCCGCGCAATCAGCCGGTGACACGCTGACCAGCCGGAGGTATTTTCGCCGGCTCCGTGAGGTGTGCGCTCACGGCGACAAGCCCGGCCGCAACGAACTGGCGGAAGCCGCCCAGGCGCCCGAGTAGGCCAACCATCTCAAGCCTCCTGCCTCGGGGTGGTGGCGCACTCAAGGCCGCTTTGGGCTTGAGTGGAGCAGCTTGCTAATTCTGCAACTATCCCAAATAGTTTCGGTGGCCCCCACGTAAAAGGGTGCCAATGAATGCAAGGGTTTGCAGCTTGTCGCCCTGAGATATCTGCGATATCCTCACCCACCAATTGGGGAGGGTGAAAGATGGTCACTGCTGCTGCCGCCGCCACTCGTGCGCGCTCTGGATCACAGGCCAAACTGGTCTTCTTCGTAATTTTCTTTGCCGTCACCGCATTCGTTACTTATATGAAGAACGCGCAGATATTCGAC
>DATFDP010000010.1:0-30938 GCA_035252015.1 Terriglobales bacterium | reverse complement strand
GTCGGCGTGCCCCGGGCAGTCGACGTGGGCGTAATGCCGGTTGGGCGTCTCGTACTCCACGTGCGCCGTGGCGATGGTGATGCCCCGCTCCCGCTCCTCGGGCGCGTTGTCAATCGAATCGAAGGAGCGGAACGATACCTTAGGATTGTGCTTCGACAGCACCTTGGTGATCGCCGCCGTCAGCGTGGTCTTGCCATGATCAATGTGCCCGATCGTGCCCACGTTCACGTGCGGCTTGGTGCGCTCAAATTTCTCTTTCGCCATTTCTTAGCTCCATATGTCCCCCAGCGGGGACTGCTATGTATAAGTTCCTTTTACGGGACTACTGTTCCAATTACCTCGAAACCGTCTTTCCCTGCACCCGGGCCACAATCTCCTCCGCCACCGACTGCGGCGCCTGCTCATACCGCGAGAAGTGCATGGAGAAGGTGGCACGTCCCTGGGTGCGCGAGCGCATGTCCGTCGCGTAGCCGAACATCTCCGAAAGCGGAACGTAGGCCTTGATCACCTGCGACCCGGCGCGATGTTCCACGCCTTCCACCCGCCCGCGGCGCGAGTTCAGGTCGCCAATGATGTCGCCCATGAACTCGTCGGGCACAACGACTTCTACCGACATCACGGGTTCCAGCAGCACCGGACTGGCCTTGCGCGCGGCTTCCTTGAAGGCCATCGAGCCGGCGATTTTGAAGGCCATTTCGCTGGAATCCACTTCGTGGTAGCTGCCGTCGTACAGCGTGGCCTTGATGTCCACCATCTCGTAGCCGGCGAGAACACCGCCTTCCATAGCCTCTTTAATGCCCTGGTCCACCGGCTTGATGTATTCCCGGGGCACCGAACCACCTACGATGTCGTTGACGAACTCGTAGCCCTTGCCCGGTTCCTGCGGATCCAGCTTGATCTTCACGTGGCCGTACTGACCGCGGCCGCCCGTCTGGCGGATGAATTTACCTTCCGCCTGCGAAGGCTTGCGGATGGTTTCGCGATAGGCTACCTGCGGCTTGCCTACATTGGCTTCGACCTTGTACTCGCGCATCATGCGATCAATGATGATCTCCAGGTGGAGCTCGCCCATGCCGCTGATGATGGTCTGGCCGCTATCGGGGTCGGTATTAACTTTGAAGGTCGGGTCTTCCTGCGCCAGGCGGGAGAGCGCGATACCCATCTTCTCCTGGTCGGCCTTGGTCTTGGGTTCAACGGCCACCGAAATCACCGGTGCCGGAAATTCGATGGATTCCAGGAGCACGGGGTGGTTCTTGTCGCAAATCGTGTCGCCGGTGGTGACATTCTTCAGTCCCACCGCGGCGCAGATGTCGCCCGCGTAAATCTCGCTGATTTCTTCGCGCTTGTTGGCGTGCATCTTCAGCAGGCGCCCGATGCGCTCGCTGCGCTGCTTGCTGACCACGTAAACGCTGTCGCCGGTCTTCAGCTGGCCCGAGTAAATACGGATAAATACCAGCTGACCAACGAACGGGTCGGTCATGATTTTGAATGCCAGCGCAGAGAAGGGCTCCTTGTCGTCCGCCTTGCGAACCACCGGCTTGCCTGAATCGGGGTCCGTTCCTTCCACCGGAGGAATATCCAGCGGCGAAGGCAAATAATCCACGACCGCGTCCAGAAGCGGCTGTACACCTTTGTTCTTGAAGGCGCTGCCGCAAATAACCGGGAACAGCTTCAGCGCCACCGTGCTCTTGCGCAGGGAAGCTTTCAGCTCTTCCGGCGAAATGGTTTCGCCTTCCATGTACTTGTGCAGCAGGTCGTCATCGTTCTCGACGATGGTCTCGACCATCTGGCTATGAAAGGCATTGGCTTTTTTCTGCAGCTCGGCGGGAATGTCCTGTGTGACGAACTCAGCCCCCAGGGTCTCATCTTTCCAGATGATCGCCTTCATGGCGAGCAGGTCCACCACGCCTTTGAATTTATCTTCTTGTCCGATGGGAAGCTGAATAGCTACGGGGCGGGCGTTGAGGCGCTTGCGGATGGTGTCAATGGCGTGCTCAAAGTCAGCGCCCATCTTATCCATCTTGTTAATGAAACAAATTCGCGGCACACCGTACTTGTCGGCCTGGCGCCACACGGTCTCCGACTGCGGCTCCACGCCGTGCACCGCGTCGAATACGGCGCAGGCGCCGTCGAGCACGCGCAGCGAACGCTCCACCTCGGCGGTAAAGTCCACGTGGCCGGGCGTGTCAATGATGTTGACCCGGATGTCGCGCCAGAAGCAGGTGGTGGCGGCGCTGGTGATGGTGATGCCGCGCTCCTGCTCCTGCTCCATCCAATCCATGGTTGCAGTGCCTTCATGCACCTCGCCGATGCGGTGCGTCCGTCCCGTGTAGAACAGGACGCGCTCCGTCGTCGTGGTCTTACCGGCATCAATGTGCGCCATGATGCCGATATTCCTGCAACGCTCTAATGGAACTTCTCTCGCCACTTTCTTGCCCGTTTCCTTTAAAAACTCGTTGTTTTACCAGCGGTAGTGCGCAAAAGCCTTGTTGGCTTCCGCCATTCGGTGCACGTCTTCTTTCTTCTTGATGGCAGCACCCCGGTTGTTGGCCGCATCCAGCAACTCGTTGGACAGCTTATCCACCATGCCTTTTTCGCCGCGGCCCCGGCTGTACGTGATAAGCCAGCGAATGGCCAGCGAAGTGCGCCGGTCCTGGTTGACTTCGACCGGCACCTGATAGTTCGCGCCGCCCACGCGTCGTGTCTTCACTTCCAGGAGGGGCTTGCAGTTCTCCACTGCTTTCTTGAAGAGCTTGAGCGACTCATCGCCGCCCTTCTCCTGCAGTTTGCCCATGGCGTCGTAGAAGATGCCTTCCGCCGTGCTCTTCTTCCCCGCCCACATCATTGAATTGACGAATTTGGTGACCAGGGTTGAGCCGTATACGGGATCGGCTTCGACTTCTTTCTTGACGATATGTCCTTTTCTTGGCATGTAGCGCGTAACTCCTGCTGGCGGCCTTCCGCTCTTAGCACCTGGTTTCCAGCCGCCCGTCATACCCTTAACTGGGTACCAGGTACTGGGTACTGACAACAAATCCTTCCGCTTCGCTCAGGATGATCGGTGCGGGCTCCCGCTTCGCTCACGCCCGCAAAACGCGATCACTTGGGTCTCTTCGCCCCGTACTTCGACCGACTCTGCTTGCGGTTGGCCACGCCCACCGCATCCAGGGTGCCGCGGACCACGTGATAACGCACACCCGGCAAGTCCTTCACGCGGCCGCCGCGGATGAGCACAATCGAGTGCTCCTGCAGGTTATGACCGACGCCCGGAATGTAGGTCGTCACTTCAATGCCGTTGGTCAGCCGCACACGCGCCACTTTCCGCAGCGCCGAATTCGGCTTCTTCGGGGTCTGCGTATAAACGCGAGTGCAGACGCCGCGCTTTTGCGGGCAGGCCTGCAGTGCCGGGCTGGCCGTCTTGTAACGAGGCTTGCTCCGGCCCCGGCGAACCAATTGATTGAATGTAGGCACGCTTGCACTCCTTCGTAATTCCGCCTCTGGCGGCATAGTTCTGCAGCGCAGACGCCAGCACGCTCCCGCTTGACCCCTGGCAGGGGCTGGCTGGCATAACTGCCCAACCATACTTCCTCCCCCCTGGGGAGGAGATTTAGGGATTCCATCTGGACTTGGCGACGGTGGCACCCAGCCGCGTCCGAGCCAACCTATGGCTCGGGCCGGAGCTACTCCGTTTCGCCTGCCTCGGCCTGCATACCCTTCCGAAATCTTTCCGGCGCAGCGCCGGAACTGAAGTGGCGGAAGGCAGCGCAGGCTCTTGTTTCAGCGAGGGCGCCTGCGGGTTTTCACCTCAGGCGGTTAAAGCAAAAGCTGCCACAGACAACGGGACGCCCCCACCGTCGACACTTCCGGCGGCGAAAGCGAACACACAGGCAAGCCAATCTTGACTCGCGGAACTATTAAAATATAACAACTCTCCTCCTTCATCGTCAACACGAGGTGTGTTCGCCGGGTCTTCGCTGGTTCAAGATTTCGGCTGGCGGCTCCCGCTTCGCTCGCGCCGCCAAAGCGCCTCAGCTTGACCGAAAAAAAGCCCAGCATCTAGACTGAACGTTTCGGGAACAACATGCCGGGATTTCCGTCCGATCGCTCGATCAGACGGGGAGGTTCGATGAGTCGTATTAGCAAACCGGGTCCCTGCCTTGCGGGCGCTCTCACGCTGATTTTCATCTTAGCGTCTTTTGGCTGCGGCAGCGGCGGCAGCAAAACTCCTCCCCCCATCATTACGGTCACTCTTACCCCCAGTCCTACTGCCTCAATGAACCTCGGTTCCACGCTGCAGTTCAGCGCCAGCGTTACTCAGAGCAAGACGGTCATCACTACCCCCATTAGATTTCTATCCAGCAATAATGCTGTTTTGTCTTTCTCTCCCAGTGGTTTGGCCTGCGCTGGCAGTTGGGACAAGAGCTTCATCGTCTGCAGCCCGGGTGCGCCGGGGGTGGTAACCGCGCGTGCTTCTGGGTTTGGCACCGCGAGTCCCAAGACCGTGGTGTATGTCCACCCTCCGGTAACGAGCATCGTGGCCAGCTCGGTTGATGCCTCTCCCCCTGCCTGCGTGCCCCAGAACCAGACGGAAAATTTTCAAGCCACTGTTTTTAGTGGCACCAGCGATATCACACCGTTTGTCGGTCCCCTGCTCTGGTCCGTCATTGACGCGACGGTAGCCAAAACCAGCACGACAGCCGCCGGCCTGCAGAGCAACCAGGTGCAGGTCACTGCTGCCCAACCGGGGTTGACCCACATTTTCGCCAACATCAGCGGGCTCAACGGTCAGAGCGTCGCCTTTGAGACCTGCCCGGTGCAGTCCATCTCTCTAGTGGATTCCAGCACTGGCTCTGATTTATTGTCACTGGCGAGTGGCAGCAGCTCGACGCTTGCGCCCACGGTGACCGACTCGCAGGGTAATGCCATCATTGCCTCTGGTCTAACCTGGATCAGTTCTCAGCCAGGTGTAGCCACCGCCAAGAGCGGCAGCGTCACAGGAGTGAGCCCCGGAGGGGCGGCCGTCTTCCCGGTGTGCACTCCCCCCAGCTGCAATGTGAATTTGTCCCCGATCTATTCCGGCAACGTGGTCAGCACGACGGTTACAGGTTCCCCGGTTGCAGGTACCGTTTATGTAACCAGCACCGGTTGTTTTGGCGTTGCCAACTGCAAGGTTGCTCTGATCCCCATCAATACCCAGAACAGCAGCGCCGGAACCGCGATAGCGCTGCCTTCTCCACCCAATTCCATGGTCATGGATCCAACTGGTGCCCATGTTTATTTTGGAACGGCAGCCGGGCTGCGCATTCTGGCCACCACGGGAAACACTTTCACGGCTATGCCCAACGTGACGGGAAAGGCTCTTGCTGCCTCCCCTGACGGCACGCTTGCCATCATTTCGGACACGACCGCTAGTCCCAATGTGGTCTACCTCGTTAACTCCAAGACCAGCACCTCGACTCCTTTCCTGCTTTCCGCCGTGACGGCGGCCACGTTTTCTCCCGACAGCAGCACCGCCTACCTGCTCGCCGGCAGCAAGCTCTACGTTTACTCGACCACTCGCGCGCTGCAGACCATAACGCTCCCTGGTACGGCCACCGATGCTGCCTTTCTGACAACCGGCACTTTCGGATTTGTCGCCGGTGCTCCCTCGACCGTCAGCCTGTTCAACGGTTGCGACAATGCGGCGCCCCAGTCCCCAAACACTTCGACCGTCCCTACCCCAGCGCCTCCATTGCTTGCGGCTCTAGCCGACGGTAAAGCCATAGCCGCTATCACCTCCGACGCAATCACCAACATTGCCGTCAGTACAACCGCTTCCGGCTGTCCATCTCCTGTGACCGCAACCGCCAGCCCTCCCCACGGCTTGGGTCAGGGTGCCTTCACGCCCAAGCAGGTTCTGGTCTCCTCTGACGGCGCCCGCATTTACGTGATTAGTGACCTGAAGTCCGTGACCGTGTACAACGTCGCCGCTAACGCGGTGAACGCCATCGCCCTTAATCCCAGCGCCACCCCTCTGAGCGCGGCGCTGACCCTATCCGGCCAGGACATGTATGTGGGCGCCAGTGACGGCACCGTTCACCACCTGGACGCTGCCAGCAATTTCACCGACCTTGGCCAGATTTCGGTATCGCTGTGCAGCAACACCTCCGCCAGCTGCCCGCCCGATCTGGTCACCCTGCGACCCTAATCAAGGTGAATATTAAAGTCCGAGTAGAGGTGCCGCAATTCCAGCTCTCCTCTGAGAACTTGGGGTAAGCTGAATCCTGATTGCTGACTGCAGAGTGCTATTCGGATGAGAATGCGGCCGCGTAATCCTCTGGATCGATTCCGTGATAGGTAAGTGTGTGTTTCAGGCGGTTCCGCAGGTCAGCAGGGGTGGATTCCACAAAGGCCTGCACCGCTGTCTCCATTGAGACTTCATCTTCCCCGGCTTCGTCGGTCAGGGTCTCGGCGCGCAGCTCAGTGACTTCCTGCACCACCGCTCTGGAAGGGGCGGGCAATTCCCGCAACAACTCCTGCATGATTTCGTTAGCTTCGTCGGACCACTTCATACTTCGTTCCTTGGTCTTATTCTCGCGATGGCGTAACCGCGCCGTCTAGTTCCCGCGCTACGCTGTCCAGCACGCCATTGATGAACTGCACTGACTCGGGGCTGGAGAACTTGCGAGCGATTTCCAGCGCTTCGTTGATTACCACCGGCTTAGGGGTTCGCGGGAAACCCAGAAATTCCGCCACACCGCTGCGCAGTACGTTGCGATCGACCGCCGCCATGCGCTCCATGCGCCAGTGCTGAGCGTGGCGCTCGATCAACTCGTCAATCTCGCCGGCCCGCTCCATCGCTGTGCGGAACAGGTCTTCGGCGAAATCGCGCACTTCCGCCGATACCGGCCCACGCTCTCCCCAGAAAGTGTGCCGCACCTGTTCCATGCTTTGCCTGCCCATGTCGGCTTGAAAAAGCATCTGCAGGGCCAGTTCCCGTGATTTGCGCCGTGTGCCCATGAATCAGGGGTCAGTTGCCAGTGGTCAGTTTAAAGCATCGGCGCTTCGCAAATTGCTGCAGTGAGAAATTGTTTCGTAGCTCTCTCGTCCGGCTCTTGATTGCTGTTCTCTCGGCAATTAGCTAACGAGCTTTGGCCACCTGCCGGGTTTGGCGCTGGATCTTTTTTTTGTCGACGGCGGAACGTCGACGACCGACAGCCTTCTCCTTTGCAGGCGCCGCTACTGCACGTTGCAGCCTCGCCATCTCCACGGCCGACAGCGCCGCCTCAAAACCCTTGTTCCCGCTTTTCAGTCCGGCGCGATCAATTGCCTGTTCCAGCGTGTCGCAGGTCAGTACGCCCAGTGCATGCGGCACGCCGCTCTCTTGTGCCGACTGCCCGATGCCGCGCGCCACTTCGTTGGCGATCACCTCATAGTGGAGCGTTTCGCCCCGCAGCAGACAGCCCAGGCAAATAACCGCATCCACCTCGCCCCTCTCCGCCATCGTGCGCGCTGCCGCCGGAATTTCAAAGCTGCCGGGCACACGCGCGACCTCAATATCCTTTTCGTGGGCGCCGGTACGCCGCAACCCGTCCAGCGCTCCGGCGAGCAGGCGATCTGTAATAAACGAATTGAACCGGCTGACCACAATGCCAAAACGCAGCCCGCGGGCGCTCAACTCCCCTTCTATCGCCGATGTTGTCGCTCCCGAAACGCCGAAAAACGCTGCCTTGATACTGCCCGGCAATTCGACCACGAACAAGCGCGAACTCCCTTCGTGATGGTCGGAAATGAACTTCAAACCGCGCTCTTCCAGGAGCGCGTAAACCGAATCCGGATCCGTCACCTCCAGCAGCAGGTCCGTTCCCTCGGCACGCCCGCGCAAATTGCCCACCCCCTTGGAACCCAGGCTCAGCTTCCCGACGGGCGCTACCAGGGTCACAGCCTGGTTTTTGAGGTTGTCGGCTGATTCACTCTGCAGTCCAAGCGCCTGCAATAGCTCCACCAGCGCCTTGAACTCCGCCGCCGTGCCCACCGACCGGCCAATGTGGATTGCCTTCACCATGCGGTTCTCAGTTGTAAGTTCTCGGTTCTCAGAGGTCAGATATCAGATGAATTGTCATCCTGAGCGAAGCTGATCGATTCGCCAGCGAATCGGTCAGCGCAGTCGAAGCACCTTGTGTTTCATTCCATCGCCAGTAGCAATTGGCAACCGCCGGGCCGAGCGCATGAGATTTTTCTCACGGCAGACTCACTATTCCTGACTACTTGCCTTTAAACTTCGCCTCCCGCTTCTCCAAGAATGCGGTCGTGCCCTCTTTTCTGTCTTCGGTAGCGCAGCACAGGCCAAACAAGGTGGCTTCCAAAAAAAGTCCTTCGGCCAGCGGCATCTCCATGCCCTTATTGACTGCCTCCATGGCCCACTGCACCGCGAGGGGCGCATTGGCAATGATCTTCTGCGCAATTGCTTCCGCCCGCGGGATAAGTTCGGCAGCGGCCACAACTTCATTGACCAGTCCGATGCGGTGCGCCTCCTGTGCGGTGATCATCTCTCCCGCCAGCACCAGTTGCATGGCCAAACCCTTGCCCACCAGCCTTGGCAGTCGCTGCGTGCCGCCATATCCGGGGATGATTCCCAGCTTCACCTCCGGCTGCCCGAGTTTGGCCGTGTCGCTGGCCAGGCGCATGGTGCAGGCCATGGCGATCTCGCACCCGCCGCCCAGGGCAAAACCATTGATGCAGGCAATCACCGGCTTGCCGCAATTTTCAATCAGGTTCAGCACCGACTGTCCCTGGTGGGTATAGGCTTTCGCTTCCACTGGGTTGTTGCGCGCCAGCTCGTTTATGTCGGCGCCGGCAATAAATGCCTTCTCGCCCGCACCCGTCATAATCACCACCCGCGCTTCCCCGTCCTGCTTGATGCCGTGAAACGCCCGCCGCAGCTCTTCTATGGTGGCCATGTTGAGCGCGTTCAGCACCTTGGGCCGGTTCACGGTCACATAAGCGATGGCGTTCTTCTTCTCAAACAGAATATTTTCGAAATTGCCCGTAGCAAGAGAGGAGGACATGCTGATCATCCTTCTGATTTGGATGCGTGTTTATCCGTGGTGATCCTTGTGTGAATTAAGCAATCTTAGCGGCTGGCTCTTCCGCGGCAAATCCGCGTAGGGCCGCATCCTGCGCCACCGGCTTCTGCGGATCTTTGTAGTCGTAGAATCCCTTGCCGGACTTGCGGCCATACCAGCCCGCCAGCACCATGCGCTTGAGCAGCGGGGGCGATGCGAAGCGCCGCTCTTTGAATTCCTCGAACATCACGTGGGTGATGTAGTACGTGGTGTCCAATCCAACAAAATCCAGCAGCGTGAGCGGGCCCATGGGATAGCCGCAGCCCAGCTTCATGGCCTGATCAATGTCCTCGATGGAACCCACGCCCTCTTCATAGGCGCGCACCGCATCCAGAAGGTAAGGCACCAGCAGCCGGTTCACGATGAAGCCGCTCTTGTCGCTGGTGCGGACCGGCACCTTGCCCACCCGCTTACCGAAATCGTAAGCGGTCTCGTAGACATCATCCGCGGTGGCAATCGTTCGTATTACTTCTACGAGCTTCATTAACGGAACGGGATTGAAGAAGTGCAGCCCGACAAAGCGTTCCGGCCGCTTGGTGGCCGTCATCAGCTCGGTAATGGAGATGGAAGACGTATTGCTGGCGAAGATAGCATCTTTCTTGACGATGGTATCGAGCGCCGAGTAAATCTTTCGCTTCTCCTCGACATTCTCGATCACGGCCTCAATAACAAGGTCGCAGTCGGCCAGGTCTTCCCGGCGTGTGGCGCCTTTCAGGCGGCCGCGTATAGCCTGCGGCGTCTCCTTGAGCGCGCCCTTCTCGCCCAGCTTGGCCAGCGATTTCTCAATTCCGGCGAAGCCCTTGTCCAGAAACTTCTGCTCTACCTCGAGCACAGTGACATCGAATCCTGCGGTCGCGCTCACCTGCGCGATGCCCGAGCCCATCAGACCACAGCCCAGCACCCCAACTTTTCTGATGTTCATTACCATCCCTCCGGACGGGGATTCCCTCTGTAATCCCAAATGTCTTCCAGGTCCGCTGCTTTGGGGTACAGTTTCACTTCCTGGCCATCTGGACGAACTATCTCGAGAACACGAATCCGCTCCTCTGCCCCAAACAGCATGACGTCCACTTGGAATCCATCTTCGTCGCGTGCGACCGCAGCCACCCGCAATGTATATGGTCCGCCTCCCTCGATGGTTAAGGAATGCGAACCGTCATTCCAATCCTCGACGGAAGAGATGGTATCAATCTGCCTAAGATAACTGGCGCGACATTCCGGGTCGTGTTTCGCCAGCGCACGAAGGAGGTCCCGCTCGCGGTCAAGAATGGGCCGAGAAATACGGCTCATGCCAAACTTTCCACCATCACCGCGATGCCCTGCCCGCCGCCAATGCACGCCGTTGCCAGCCCATATTTCTTTTTCCTGCGCCGCAACTCGTAAAGCAGCGTTATCACCAGCCGCGTGCCGGTAGCTCCCAGGGGATGCCCCAGGGCGATAGCTCCGCCGTTCACATTCACTTTGTTTCGGTCCAACCCCAGTTCTCTCTCCACACCCAAGTACTGGGCGGCAAAAGCCTCATTCACCTCGATAAGGTCAATGTCGTCCAGCTTGAGCCCCGCCTTCTGCAGCGCCAGGCGTGAGGCCGGCACCGGCCCGCGCCCCATCAGCTTCGGCTCTACTCCAGCAATCCCCCAGCTCACCAGCCGGCCCAGCGGCTTTAGCCCGCGCTTCTGCGCTTCCTCGAGCGGCAGCATGATCACGGCTGCGCCGCCGTCTACAATGCCGCTGGCGTTGCCCGCCGTAACCGTGCCATTCTTCCCGAACGCCGGCTTAAGCTTGGCCAGACCTTCCATCGTGCTGTTGGCACGCCGGTGGTCGTCTTCGCTGAACATTTCGCCGGTCAGGTCGCCGCGCTTGTTCTTCAGCTGCACGGGCACAATTTCTTCCTGCAGCCGCCCGGCCTTGTACGCCGCATCCGCAAGTTGCTGCGAGCGCAGCGCAAATTCATCCTGCACTTCCCGCGCAATACCTTGCTGCTCGGCATAAAGCTCGGCAGTATTGGCCATGTAGAGCCCGCATTGCGTATCCAGCAGGGCCACCATGAGCGAGTCTTCCAACTTGCCTTCGCCCAGGCTTAATCCGTAGCGCGCGCCGTGAATCACGTGCGGCGCCTGCGACATGGATTCCATCCCGCCCGCCAGCACCATCCTGGCCTCGCCCAACTGCATCATCTGCGCCGCCGTCACAATGGCCTGCATCCCCGAGCCGCACAGCCGGTTAACTGTCAGCGCCGGCGTCTCAATGGGCAGCCCCGCCTTCAGCGCCACGTGGCGCGCCCCATAAAGCGCGTCGCCGGAGGTCTGCTGCGCGTTGCCCATCACGCAATGGTCAAATTCCTGGGGATCGAGCCCGGCGCGCTGGATGGCGCACTTGCCCGCGATGGCGCCCAATTCCTGCGCCGTAAAATAGCGCAGCTTGCCTGCCTGGTAGTCGGCCATCGGCGTGCGCGCGCCGCTGACGATGGCAATGTCATTCACCTTCAACATCGGGAACCTGCTACGGAGGATTTGGTTCGGCCGCAGCCAAACTTATTAGTCTAGCAACTGCGGGGCGGCCTTGGCGAGTGGTTCGATTTCACCACAGAGTCACAGAGACGCAGAGGAATTGAAGATTGATGATTGTTGATTGACGAATAGAAACGCCTTCACTGCAGGCGGGCCATCCCAACTGAAAAGCATCAATGACCGATCAACAATCTTCAATCATCGATTTGTTTTTCTGTATCTCTGGGATGAACAATCGATTTCAGTGCCGCGGGCGCGGCTGAGCCGGCTCCGGCTTGCGCCAGTTCCACACGTTGTAAACGTAGAGGCCAAGACAGAAGACGTTGGCGGGAATAAAGCCGAACTGGGCTGTGTTTTTGGCGATCACGCAGACAATCACGCTGTTCATGCCGGCCAGCACCCAGCCGTGCCAGTATCGTTTCCCAATCAAAACAGTGGAGAGTACGGTGAGCAGGCAGGAAATGTAGTCAAGTCTCAACACGGCGCAGGGCCTAGCTTCATTACTATCCTAAAGCCGAGGTCCGTTGCGGCCCAGATTACGAATGTAATGGAAGGTTATCGAACTAACGAGTGGCGGTTAACTATCCTAAGAGCAGCAGTCAGCATTCAGTCCCGCGTAGTGGGGCAGACGACTCCGCCGTTCAATCGTCAATCTACAATCGTCAATCTTAAATTCCTTTGTGCCTCGGTGTCTCAGTGATGAAACAAGGTTATGCCGCCGCGAATTCCGATTGCAGCGCGCATACCCGGTTGCTGGCCGCGCGGCCCTTTTCCAGCGCCCCCTCCACGCGGTTGATCACTTCGGTCACAATGTCAGCCGGATCGTACGCCGGGCGTGTCACCGCCTCGGCCACGCCGACTGTATTCGGCGGCGGCGTGTCGCGCCCCGGCAGGCGAATATCCGCCAGGATGCGGCGCAGCTTTTCCAGCGCCAGCAGCGCGCCGCGCTCCGGCGTGTCCGCCAGGATGAGCGCGATGGTAGTCAAGTCGTAAAGCACCGCTACGTCAGCCTGCCGGATGTGGGTGGAGATGGACTGGCTCACCTCCCGCATCAGCGTCTCCACCGCGTTCTGCCCGAATTCCTTCACCATGGCCGCGCTCTTGCCGAACTCCATCAGCATCACGGTGGTAGGCGTACCCTGCTGCGAGGAGCGCGCCACCTCGGACATGAGCACATCCGTATAGGACGCCCGCTTCAGCAGGCCGGATTTTTCGTCGGTCACGGACAGGTTGCGCACCAGGCGGCGGAGGCGCGCGTTGTGCAGTGCCAGCACAATCTGATCGCTCAGCGTGCGCAGCAGCAACAGGTCACTCTGCCGCCAGTCCGAACCCACTGGACTCTGCAGGATGAGCACGCCAACCTGATCGGCGCCGTCGCTCAAGGGCAACAGCATCAGCGCCCCCGGACCCAGCAAATTGAGTTCTCCAGCAATGCCGCTCAGTTCCGCTTCTCGCGTCGCTTCCGCAATCACCACTGGCCCCCGCTGAATAGCAAAATCCTGCAATCCAGAGAGCAGTTTGACCCGCACCGGCAGTTCCGTACCCTGAACTCCCGCCCCGGCATATTCCAGGACCAGCGAAGGTGGCTTGCCGGGGCCGCGCAAGCCGCCAACGCAGCGTACCGCTCCCCAGCGCATGCCGATTTCGTTCAGCGCCGCGCCCAGCACACCTTTCACATTGGCCTGCTGATAGAGCTTCCGTGCGGTTTCCGTAACCCACTGCAGGCTGTTGACCTCCAGGTCCGGCTCTTTGGGCGGTACCTGCGCCCGCCGCTCAGCAATCGGCGCAACCGGTTCTGACGCTTGCGGCGGGATCACCAGGGTGGGAGCGGTTCCCGCCCCGGCTGCCGCGGCCGCAGCCATAGGAACCGCCTCCTCCCCTGAATACTTCGGCATCAGGCCCACGTTCATATACAACCGGCGCAGTTCTTCGTTGCGGTCCTCCTCGTGCGGAAACAACTGCTGGATGCGCAGCAGGCGTTCCTGCGCCTTGGTCCGCATCCCGTACTGCACCAGAATTTCCGCCTGCAGCATCAGGTCCTGCAGCATGCTGTGCTCGTCGGCTTCTTCTTCCTGCTGCTGAGCCTCGGGAGGCTTGCTCACGACCGTGAAGCGCCCGGCGATGGCATTCAGTCGCGCCTCTGGGATTTTCCCGCGCAGCATCTCCAGTCGGCTGTGATGGCCGGGTTCGTAGGCATCCACCTCCGCTGCCCGGTCCAGGGCGTCACTCGCCTTGTTGAAATTTCCTGCCGCGTAATAAAGTTCAAAGAGCTTGATCAGCGTCTGGCAATAGTCGGCTTCGCGGTTGGATCCGTTGAACAGCTCGGCCATATACTCCAGCATCTCCACCGAAGGCCGATGCTGGTCCAGCAATTGCGCCAGCATGCCGACAAACTCGCGCCGGCTGCCCTTGCCCCGCAGAAAACGTTCTAGCTTGCGCGCCAGCGCCACCGCTGCCGTGTCCTGCTGCGCGTCAATGTAGGCCGCCACCAGGTCCACAATCTGCTGCGCACGCTCCGGAATCTGCTCGAAGAGCTCCCACAGAATCGGCTCCGCTTCCGCCAGCCGGCCCGTGCCCATCAGCGCTCGCCCGTAAAGGTCCCGCACCTCCGCCGGCGCCTTTGCCCGGTCTTTCATCAGCGCCTGCAACACCTGCAGCGCTTCCAGGAAGTTGTTCTGCTGCACCGTCAGGCGGCCGTAGGCCAGCGCCGCTTCGGGATTGCTGGGATCGGCGCGATAGGCGCGTTCATACCATGGCCCCGAATTGCCGCCGGATTTCTGCTCCAATTCGCCCACGCTGAGGAAACAGACGCCCGCTTTTTTGCTTTCGCCCATTTCCAGCGCCAGCTCGCCCGCGCGCCAGAAGTTCTGCCCCGAGGGCTCCACGAACACGATGCGCTCCAGCACTGCTAGCGCCCGCTTGTTGTTGCGCTGCGCGGTGAAGCCAGTGAGCGCCGCCTCGTACGCATCCATCGCTTCCTTCTTGTTTGTGGTCTCGATGAATTGCGCGTAACGGAAGGTCTGTTCAAATGTGGGCTTGATGAAGCGCATCAGCTTCTTGTACGTGAGGATGGCATTGCCGCTGTCGCCTGCGTCCACCTGGCGATAGAAAAGTTCCCCCAGCATCTTGGCCGCTTGCTGGGTATCGTTCACCTGTATATAGAGGTCGGCCGCCGCTTGCCGGATCTTATCGTTCTCCGGATCTTCATGCAGGATCGCGACATATTCGTCCAGCGCGGCCGTGATCTTGCCTTTTTGCAGATACTTCTCGGCCTTCTCCCGCCGCTTGGCAATGTCGGATTTGTCCGAGCGTCTGCTGAGGTCAAGCATGGATGTGCGTGTTTCGGGGGACGTCTGAATTGTAGGCAGAACCCCAGTCACCAGCAATGCTGCGGAGGTACAACGCAGGTTACTAAAGTGTAGTTCGAAACCGGGGCAGGATCCGGCGCCCCTACTTTGGACTGCGATTTTGGGGCAGCCGCCCGCTTCTGGTAATGTCGCCCGCATGCCTGCCAGTCCTGGAGTTCCCACCCAAGCTGATACGCGCGAGGCTGGCCTGCACCGGCAATTGAGTGCCGGCCAGATGGCTATGGTGGGCGTGGGCGGCTCCATCGGGACCGGCCTGCTGCTGGGTTCCGGCGCGGCCATTCAGATTGCCGGCCCGGCCGTCATTTTCAGCTTCTTGGTGGCCGCTCTGATCAGTTGGACCGTGACCGTCGCTTTCGGCGAGATGGCCAGCATGCACCCCGCCGCCGGCTCCTTCGGCGTTTATGCCGAGCTCTACTTGAATTCCTGGGCGGGCTTTATTTCCCGGTACGGACTGTGGGTAGCTCTCGCCATCGCCATCGGCAGTGAAATGGTGGCCGCCGCTACCTATATGTCCTATTGGTTGCCACAGATGTACCCACTCATCTGGGTAGCAGTGTTCTCCGCTTTGCTTGTAGGCGTGAATTTGTTCTCCGTGGGTGGATTTGGCAAAGTTGAGTATTGGTTCGCTATGGTGAAACTGGTCACCATTGTGGCCTTCATCGTGATTGGCGCCACCTTCCTCTTTGGCGGGCGGGTAGCACCCCAATACACTGCTCATGGCGGCTTCTTTCCCAAGGGTGTTTGGGCGCCTGGCGCTGCTATGTCCTTTACATTGTTCACTTTCGCCGGGGTAGAGATGGTGGCAGTCTCTTCTGGAGAGTCGCGCTCCGCTTCTGAGATGCCACGCGCCGTCCTAACCACCTTCGGAATTCTGGCCTTCGTCTATCTGGGAGCCATCGCCATCCTGGTCGGGGTAATGCCGTGGAATGGCGCCGGCGTCACCGAAAGTCCCTTCGTGACCGTGTTCCGCATCGCCGGCCTGCCCGCCGCCTCGAACGTCATGAATTTCGTGGTGCTCACCGCCGCGCTCTCTGGAGCCAACGCCAGCCTCTATGTTGATTCCCGCATGCTGTTTTCGCTGGCCCGCGGCGGCTACGCCCCTGCCCGCTTCGGCCGCCTCACCCACGCTGGCGCCCCCCTGCTGGCACTCCTCGCTTCCTGTTTCGGAATCATCCTGGCGCTGATTTTCGAGCGCTGGGCGCCACAATCGGCCTATGTCTCCCTCCTGGGCGCGGCGCTTTTTGGCGTCATGCTGGTGTGGCTGGTCACGCTTTCCGCCCACATCGCCTTCCGGCGCAGGCTCTCCCCAGCTCAGTTGGCGGCTCTACCCATGCGCCCGCGTGGGCGAGTATGGCTTTCCGCGGCGGGCATCGTAATCGTACTGGCTTCGCTGGTTGGAACCTGGTTCTACTCCCACCTCATCGTCATCAGCGGCCTCATTTACGTGGTTGTTCTCACCCTCTTCTATGTGGCCATGAAGAAATCGCGGGCGAACATTACAATATCCGGGTCATGACTGACGACCTTCTGCGGTACCGCCCCGAGTTCCCCATCCTGGAGCGCACTACCTACCTCATCAGCAACTCGCTGGGCGCCATGCCTCGCGGCGTTTACGACGCCCTGCACAACTACGCCGATACCTGGGCGACTCGCGGCGTGCGCGCCTGGGAAGAGCGCTGGTGGATGTTGGCCAGCCAGGTTGGGGACCAGATCGGCGCCCTCATGAACGCTCCCCGCGGCTCCGTCGCCACGTTTCAGAACGTCACTACCTGCCAGGCCGTAGTGGCTTCCTGTTTCGATTTTTCCGGCAAACGCAACAAGGTGGTTTATAGCGACCTGAACTTCCCCTCGGTGATGTATTTCTGGGAAGCGCAGCGCAGCCGTGGCGTCCGCGCGCACATGGTCAAATGCGACGACGGCATCCACGTGCCTACCGAGCGCCTGATCGAGACCATTGACGAAAACACGTTGCTGGTGCCGGTTTCGCACGTCATCTTCCGCAGCGCCTTCATCAACGATGCCCGGGCCATCGTCGAGCGCGCCCACAAAGTAGGCGCTCACGTGCTGCTCGATACCTTTCAGTCGCTGGGCACCGTTCCCGTTGACGTGCAGGAATTGGAAGTGGATTTCGCCTGCGGCGGCGTTCTGAAGTGGCTGTGCGGCGGTCCCGGAACCTCCTACCTCTATGTCCGGCCAGATCTGGGGCACAAATTCCAACCCACCTACACCGGCTGGATCGCCCACGAAAATCCCTTCGCCTTCGAAGTTGGCCCAATCCGCTACGGCGAACCTCCCTATAAGTTCATGAACGGCACGCCGAACATTCCGGCACTGGAAACGGCGATTCCCGGGCTGAAAATCGTTTCGGAAATTGGCATGAAGAAAATTCGCGAGAAGTCCACCCGCCAAACTACCCGCCTTATCGAACTTGCCGACCAGCACGGCTGGCGCGTCAACACCCCCCGCGAGTCCCAGCAGCGCGGCGGCACCGTCTCCATTGACATGCCCAATTCCAAAGAGGTCTGCGAGCAGTTGCTCAAGCGCGACATCTTGGTGGATTGGCGCCCCAACGCCGGCGTCCGCTTTTCGCCACATTTCTACAACACCGACGAGGAACTGGAGACCGGCATCGCCGCTGTCGAGGAAATCCTGCACGCCCGGCCTGCCATGGCGCGGTAACCTGAATACTGTCTGACAGGCTGCAGGAAGCGTCCTGTTTGTGCGGTCCCAATATACGAGTGAGTTTGCCCGGCCGCGTGGCGAATCTACCGCGAGTCAGGCAGTTTTGGCAGATCGGTCTTCGCCTTTGCGCTCGGCTTCTCCGGCAGGAACGTGTAGCCGGAAATGGCGGCGGCAAGCGCCGGTTCAGGGCGCGATCCTTTAGGCGCGGGCACGCGAATGGTCCGCACTATATAACCTTTGCATAGCACCCGGCTGTTGGGCTGGCCGGTGATCTCCTCTGGCATCTCGAAGACCAATTCCACATCCGTGTCGTGGGTCAGCACCTCGCTGGCGCGGAAAAAGACGCCGGACTGGCTGATGTTCTCCACCGTGCCGGTATGCCATTTCTCGCTGCCGGCCTCACGATATTCCAGGGGCAGGTCGGCGCGCAGCCGGCGGGCCCGCGGCACCCAGTTGGAGCGGCGCCGGGAGCGGTGTCCCGGCTGGGCGGCAGGCTGGCCGGCAACGGTGGGCTGGATGCGCCCAGTACGCGTCATGGAGTTCCAGTCGTACATATATTCCGCGCCGCACAGTACACACACCTGGTAGTAGTGGCCGTCGGGCCTGCGCCGCGGCCAGGCAAACTGGTGCGAACACAGACGATTGGTGATGGCATCAAGCAATCTGGCACCCATGAAGTGACCTGCCAACAGCCGCCGGAAAGCAAGATCCTGGGAGGAACCCGGATACGAGTACCGGAAGTGTTGTTCGGCTGTTACCAGAACATGGTAGTAGCATCCGGGGTACAGCGATAGATGACCACGGTAACCTGAGCGAGCTTCCCATCAACTTTTGAGGTTGATCTCCCACAGATTCAAAGCATTAGCGGCATGGCGATACTTGTGAGAAGAAATACAACAGTCACAAGGCCGAGATTGTGGTCGTTGCGAATCTGGAACTCTTCCCTTAGTATCAGGTTACTTCAGTTATATTTACAGGTCCTTAGGGCCAAATTAATATCCATCTCGTAGTTTGGCAGTTCTGGGGGAGGGCTGCCGTGGCGTCCTGAGCTGAAAGGCTCAGGGCGCTTTTTATTTGGCTATTTGGGGATTTACCGCCGACACGCAAACGGTGTCGGTACTTCGTAGCTGGTAATTGATAGCAGGCAAAAGCAAAAGCGGCGCAGCTTTGAGCTGTGCCGCCTCTAGACTTGCAGTATAGATACTAAATAGCTAAGGGCTAAGAGCCAAGGTTACGCCAGCTGCTTATCCAGCGCCTTCTCGATCTTCTCCTTAGGAACGTAGCCCACAATCTGTTCCTGCACCTGGCCGGCCTTGAACACCAACAAGGTGGGGATGCCACGAATGCCGTAACGCTGCGGCGTGGCCGGGTTGCGGTCCACGTCCATCTTGCCAATCTTCACACGGCCGCCGTATTGGGCCGCTACTTCGTCCACAATTGGCGCCAGGGCGCGGCAGGGTCCGCACCAGGCTGCCCAGAAATCGACCAGCACCGGCTGGTCCGATTTAAGCACGGACTGGTCAAAATTAGAATCGGTTACCTCGAAAATTGCCTCGGATGCCATCTTCTCTCCCACAGCGGCCACGCTCTCCGGCGGGCTGCCGCTTTATCGTAGCACTTGAATTAGATGCCGCACAGCCCGATTGGTCGCAGGAGCCATGGGCCAGTGCCAAAACGGGCAGATAGCCAGCCAGCTAATATTTGCGCAGAACGCCGATTACGCGGCCCTGTATCTGCACGGCGGCAGCGGACACAACGATCGGCTTCATGGTGGCATTGGAAGGTTGCAGGCGGATGGTTTCGCCTTCCTTGTAGAAGCGCTTCAAAGTGGTGTCGCTGCCATCCACCAGCGCGACCACAATATCGCCATTGCGCGCAACCTTGGTTTTTTCCACCAGGACGTAATCGCCATCGAGAATGGCCTCATCCTGCATGGAATCACCGCGAACTTCGAGGACAAATACGTCGCGCGAGCGGGTGAAGTCAGCCAGGGAAATGGTTTCCGGATTTTCCAGCGCCTCAACCGGGCGGCCGGCAGCAATGCGGCCAACCAGCGGCAGCACCGTACCGGAGTTCCAGCCCAGCGCCTGCTTCAGGCCGCCGCGCGGGGGCAGCAGTTCGATGGAGCGGCTGCGGTTGTAGTCCCGCTTCAGCAGGCCCTTTTTCTCCAGGTTGCTGATGTGCTTGTGCACCGTGGCCAACGAGTTCAGCTTCAGTCCCTTGCCGATTTCCTCAAAGGAAGGTGAGTGCTGGTGCTCCTGCACAAAGCGGTCGATGAACTCGTAGACTTCCTTCTGCTTCTTGGTAAGCGACATCGCAAGCTCATTGTGGGCGAATAGAAGGCGAATGTCAATGCACTTGTGAGTGCGTTGTCCCGCAGATTGTCGCTTTTTAAGCTCGGGCAGTCTGAGCCGGCACTTGGCGACGGATGCTGAATTCGGCGGCAGCTTTCACGAATGCCGTAACCAACGGATGCGGCTTGTCCGGACTTGACGACAGCTGCGGCTGGAACAGGGTGGCCACAAAGAATGGGTGTGCGGAGAGTTCCACCGCCCGGGCTTCGCCGTGCTCTGCGCGTGCCACTACCTCCAGGCCAGCAGAGGCCAGGTTGGGCTCGTATTCCGGGTTAACCTCGTAATTGCAGAAGAACTCTTCGACCACCTCATCTCGGCCATAGATCCGGTGCAGAAGCGAGCCTTGCTTCAGGCGTATGCCGGGAACTGGACCGCAGAGCTTGGGATCGGACGGGCCGCGCTGGGGCACCGCACAAACTACGGGAGAAATGATGATGTGCCTGGACTGAGGATTGTGTTCGGCGCTGTCAGCATCGGCGAATTTCAGGACATTGCGGGCACACTCTAACAGAGTGTGTTGGAAGCCGCCTCAGGTGCCGGAGAACGGCCATTTACGAGTGCGGGCGAACTCAATGCCGCGGAGCATGCCATCAAAACTGCGATAGGGACTCCCGGGCGCGGCAATTAGCCCGTCAAAGCTTTCCAGTATTTTATCGTTACCCGGTTGCGCGAGCGAGGGAGTGGGCACCCATTCCACGTCCATCTGGGTACCCAGTTTAGCGGCTGAATGGTTGAGGGCCTTGGCGATGGCGGGGTGGGTGTGAAATTCAGGGTTGAAATCGCCGACTACACCAATTCTCAAATTCGACATCGTCGCTCCTGCCTGTTTCGACAGTAATAGAAGTCAGGAGACAGGGGAAGTTGCAGTTTGAGATGGCAGAACAGCCACCGCCGCCACCAAGCACGCCAGTGCCGCAGGCTGTCTTTCTGTCGGACTGATAAGCGGTGTGTTTGCAATGAGTTGACAGGCACACAGGGCGCCACAGCGGGCAGCGTACAAACTGGCCTGGTAATTCCGAATCGAATTGCGGGCAGTCCTGAGGGAGCAGATATCCGCTCCTCTGGGAGAACTGGGTGGCAAGCAAGATAGCGAAGGCTTGGGATGTGCTGCGTTTGGTGCGAAGGGGTGGGCCGGGGCTGTGCAACATCGCGGTTACGAACTCGTGCAATGCGGCGTGTGATTTCTGCAATTTCGCGCGCGGGCGAGTGCCGGATTTGCGATGGATAGACGCGGATCGGTTCGGCGCAGCGCTCGATATTCTGCGCGGGCGCGGAATCCGCTACGTGAGCTTTTTCGGCGGCGAACCGCTGCTCCATCGGCGACTGGGAGAAATGATCGCGGATGCGGTCGAGAGAGATATGGTGCCGGCCATCATCACTAATGGCTGGCTGCTGCCCGCTCGACTGCAAGAATTGGCGGATGCCGGTCTGAAGACAGTATATGTGTCGCTCGATGCCGCTTGTGTTGCCGCTCACGAAGCAAATCGCGGGTTGGAGGGTTTGGTGAGCCGCATCCGTTCCGCCACGGCGCTAATGCAGGGTCTGGGTATGACTCCGATTGCGCAGGTGGCCATGAGCAAGCTGGTGAAAGACTACTCTGCCCTGGCGCCCTTCTTGCGCGACCTGGGATTTGTCGCCGTAGCTTTTTCTTACCCGCAACAATCGCGGCTGGGCTCCTCCTCGTTGGCTTGGTCGGATAATTCGCAACTGATGAGGTTTTCCAAAGACGAATTGCTCGCTGCCTTCGAGGGAGTTGACGAACTGCGCCAGGCCTTTCCGGTGAACAATCCGCGCGCGTCTGTCGCCGATATGAAGCGCCACCTCCACGGGCAACGGGAGAAATTTGTCTGCTATGGCGGCTACAAGAGCTTCTACATGGACTGGAACTACGACATGTGGCGCTGTGATGCCTGGAACAAGCCGCTGTGCTCAGTGTGGCAGTTCGCGGATACGCCCCTGGTGCGGGACGGGTGCACAGCCTGCATTGCCGATTGCTACCGGGATTCGAGCGTGATGCTGCATTTTGCCGTGTCGCTGGGAGACGCATTCGACAGCCTGGGTGAGGGCCGCATTATCGGCGCGCTTAAACTCCTGGCAGACCGGCGCAACCTGAGCTCGCTGGCAGCCGTGGCCCGGAACTTCGGAGTGCTGGAACGGCTGGCTGGGTTGGGCTAGGCCCGGTGCGTCTATTTCACCGCGCCCCGGTGGAGAACACCATGGGCACATTGGCCCTGTCGGTTTCCTCCACTTTGAACATCTGCCGCGGCTGCAAATGCATCCAGCCGGCCACGATCATGTCGGGCGCCTGCTGAATGCGGACGTTGTACGTATTGACGGAATCGTTGTAGAACTCGCGGCGGTCGGCGATCTGGCTCTCCAGTTCAGTGATGCGTCCCTGGAGCTGCAGAAAGTTGTTGCTGGCTTTCAGTTCAGGATAATTCTCGGCCACGGCCAGCAGGCCGCGCGTGGCCTGGGTCATGCTCTGATCAGCCAGCGCTTTCTGGCTGACGGTTACGGCGCGGTCGTATTGCGAGCGCGCCTGGGCGATGCGTTCGAAGGTGTCGCGCTCAAATTCCATGTAGCCCTTGCAGACGGCGACCAGGTTGGTGAGTTCGTCATGGCGCTGCTTGAGCATAACGTCAATGTTGGCCCAGGCCTTATCAATGTCGTTCTTCAGTTCGACCAGGCCGTTGTAAATCGTGACCAGGTACCAGATGAGTCCGCCGATCACGAACAGAAGCGCCAGTAGGATCACGATCTGCATTGTGTGTTCTCCAAACAAATACTAATTCAGCAATCCAAAGCGGCTCAGCACAAAGCCTACCGAGGCCAGGGTGAGAATTGGCCCACCCCAAATATACAGGGCTGACTTCCATGCCAGTTCGCTGAGCAGGTCGCGCTGGCTGTGCCAGGAAATCAGGAACGCCGGGTTATGCGTTCCCTTCATCAACACCACGGTCGGGTGCAGGTCAAAAGGAACCACGGGCTTGGCAGGCGGCGCCATAGGCCCATTTGCAGCGGGTGCATTTGCTGCCGGGCCGGCTGCTACTGTGGCCGCTGCCACCGCGGGTGTGCCGAAGAGTGAGGCCAAGGCCAGTTGCCGGCGTTTTTGCTCCTCGGGATCGATCGGAGGCGCAGCATGCTGATTCTGCTGCGCCATTTGGGATGTGGCGGTTGTCGCCATGTAGGCGGAACTGGCACCCGCGGTCTGGGGACTCGCGCCCATCATGCCGGCCATGAACAGCTCGCGACGGTGTTTCTCCGCCTCGTCAATCTCGGCTGGCGTATGCGGCGGCTTCTGCGGCGGTGAAGCGGGACGCGGCATGCCCGTGGGCGCATGAAATCCCATGGCTGCGGCGAAGGACGCTCGTGCCCGCAATTCCTTCTCGTCAGACGGTGGCGGGGCAGGGTGCGCCTTAATGGCGCCTGCCGCCAGCTTGCGCCAAGCAGCGTCGGGGCTGTCGGAGCGCACCGGAATTTCGCGCACCTCAATGCCGGGATTCTCCGCCAGCGTACCCAGGATGAAGAGCGCGTTCTTGGGCTTTATGCAGTACTCCTCGATTTTGATGGGGTGGTCGCGTTCCACCCCATGCATGGCCAGGAAATGCGACACATTCGAGGGAATGGGATCGTCCTGAAAGAGACCGTGCTGGTATTCCTGCTGAAAATCACGATGTATGTCCAGTTCGGCGTCGCTGGGGTCTACCAGCACCCGGCCGGTTTCGTCCTCCAGATAGAAGGCGACGTGAAAGCGAGCGTCTACTACCTTCTTCCAGCGCTTGTTTTTGCCCGACTGCACGTAAATCCAAACCATAGTGCGGTGGAAATAGCACGGCAGCTGGCTGACCGGCGCCGGAATTGTGTAAGGGCCGTTAGCCAGTCCGTTGACTTCGACCAGGCCCATGGCGGCGCTGCGAATCTTCGATGTAGGCGTGTCTTCGATCAGGCGCTTTCGCTGCAACATGCGGAAGCCGCGGTAGAACAGGTACACACCGGCCCCGGCGCCAATGACGGCGTAAATGGTGGGGTCGTTGGTGGATACATAGACCAGGAGCCCCAGACTAAAAATTGGCCCAAGCATGTACGAGCGTATGGTGCAGGAAAACGAGGCCAGTTGCACGTAGGAAATGCACAATCGTTACCCTCGTAATCAGGGGAAAGGATGGGGGCGCCGTGAAGTTATCGGTATGCTCAATCTGAGCTACCCGTTGGAGTTGGTTGATGCCCCAGCGCACGCATTGACTTGTTTTCGCAGGTCTTCGCAAATTGTGGGCAGCATGGCGACAAACACCTTGGCCACTTCGGGATCGAACTGCCGCCCCGCGTCGGCCTTGATCTTCCGCCGTTTTAAGAAATCACATTGTCGTGGGCTTCTCCCTATTTCGTGCCCTCCCGCCCCTAAGCTCGAAACACAGCTCCACGCCTCAACTTGGCCAAGCGGCAATTCCTTATTTTCCAGTAAAATGCTGGGAGAACGGTTCCGAGCAGGCATGGTCGTTGAACAGCAGCCTTCGAGCTGCCCCCGGCAAATGTCGTTTTCCGCAGGCCTATGCGCCAACTGACGCGCCTCTTGCGCTACGTGGGGCCCTATAAGGTCCAGTTGTTGACCTCGGTCATCGCCATGGCTCTGGTGGGCCTGCTGGACGCCTTCCGACTCCTGCTGATTGGTCCCATCCTGGATGCCGTGCTGAACCCCGCGGCCCAGTCCAAGAAACTGGCCCTGTTCACCTTCCCCGGCACCCACCACACCGTCTACCTGCAGCACCTGGTTCCTTCGCACTTCACCAATGCCTGGACCGTTGTGGCCTTCGCGCTAGTTGCGGCCACGGTACTGAAGGGAATTTTCGACTACCTCGGCACCTACCTGGTGAACTACGCCGGCTACGGTATGATCACCGACCTGCGCAACGATGTGCACGACTCCATCCTGCGCCGCTCCGCAGCCTTCTTCCAGCGCCACTCCACGGGAACTCTGCTCTCCGCCATCATCAACGACATCGAGCGCGTGCAGTATGCCATGTCCACTGTGCTGGCGGAATTCCTGCAGCAGGTTTTCACGCTCATCTTCGTGGCCGGCGTGGTGATCGTGCTGGGTGGCAAGCTGGCCTGGGTGCTAGTGCTCTTCATCCCCTTCGTGATTCTTTCCGCAGGCAGGATCGGCCGGCGGGTCCGTCACACTACCCGTCGCGGCCAGGACAAGCTGGCCGACATCCACAACCTGCTGCACGAAACCATCACCGGCAATCGCATCGTGAAAGCCTTCGGCATGGAAGAGTGGGAGATGGGCCGCTTCCGGGCAGCCGCCCGCCGCCTCTTCCGCGCCAACCTGCGCTCCGTGGCCGCGGCCGCCATCAGTTCGCCCATCATGGACATCATCGGCGCCGTCGGGATTGCGCTGCTGCTGCTCCTGGGACGCGACCTGATAAAAGCCAAAGTATTCACCGGCGGAGTGTTTGTCGCCTTCATTATCGCGGTTTATAAGTTGTACGAGCCGGTGCGCAAGTTCGCTGTGTTCAACAACAACTTCCAGCAGGCGCTGGGCGCCTCGGCTTCCATTTTCCATTTCATGAACCTGGAAGACGCGGTGCCGGAGAAGCCCGCCGCCCGGCAACTGCCACGTTTTCGCGAAAGTATTCGCTTCGATCACGTGAGTTTCTCCTACGGCGCCAACGGCGAATCCCGCGATGTGCTGCGCGACATCGACCTGACGGTTCACTCCGGCGAAGTGCTGGCCGTGGTCGGCTCCAGCGGCGCCGGCAAGAGTACGCTGGTACACCTGATTCCCCGCTTTTTCGATGTCACCGGAGGCTTCCTGCTGATTGACGGCGCCGATGTCCGTGACCTGACCATTGCATCTCTGCGCGCGCAAATCGGCATAGTCACGCAGGAAACCGTGCTCTTCAACGATACGGTGCGCAACAACATCGCCTACGGCCAACCAGGAGTTCCCCAGGACCGCGTAGTTGAGGCCGCCAAAGCAGCCCTGGCCCACGATTTCATCGAAGCTCTGCCCGAAGGCTACAAGACGGTGATCGGCGAGCGCGGCGTGCGTCTTTCTGGCGGGGAGCGCCAGCGCATTGCCATTGCCCGCGCTCTGCTCAAGGACGCCCCCATCCTCATCCTGGACGAAGCCACCTCCGCCCTGGACAGCGAATCGGAGGCCCTGGTGCAGTCGGCTCTGCAGAACCTGATGCGTGGCCGCACCGTGGTGGTCATCGCCCACCGTCTCTCGACAGTGCGTCACGCCAACCGCATCGTGGTTCTGGAAAACGGGGTTATAACCGATATCGGCACTCACCAGGACCTCATGAGCCACCTGGGCACCTACCGCCGCCTCTACAACCTGCAGTTTTTGGATTGGGATAGCCAGAAGGTACAGGCGGGGGCGGTGGAGACCTGACCTATGCGCATCCATTCCATGACCGGGTTCGCGCAGGCCAGAGGGCAGGTAAATGGCAGGCTGGGCTTCACCCTGGCGCTCAAGTCGGTAAACCACCGCTTCTTAGACCTGCACTTCCGCATGCCGCCCGACAGCAGCGAACTGGAGATGAAGCTGCGGCGCCTGCTTAAGGAAAAGATGGCGCGAGGGCACGTGGAGGTCACGCTTACGCTGCAACCGACGGTGGAACAAGGGTTTGCCGTCAACCGCCAGCTGGTTGGCGGCTATGTGGAAGCCTTTCGCCGCTTGGCTCAGGACCTCGGCATCAACGGCGAGCCCGACCTCAACGCCGCCCTCAAGCTACCTGGAGCGATGGACGCTTCCTCCGCGTTGGCCGATGACGGGGAATTACAAGCGGCTGTGCTGGCCACGGTGGGCGATATCCTCCGCCGCTTGAATGAGATGCGCGCCGAGGAAGGCCGGGGCATGGAGCGGGAATTGCGCGACCGCCTGTCGCGGCTGGAGGTTGGCGCTGGCGAGGTGGAAAAGCTGCGCGGCGGCATGCTGCAGGCCCACTTGGAGCGGCTACGCGCCCGTATCCAGGAGTTGGTGGGTACGCAAGCCGAGCCCGAACGCATTCTGCAGGAAGCGGCACTGTTGGCTGAGCGCAGCGATATCCAGGAAGAACTGGTTCGCCTGAATACTCACATCCAGCACTTCCGCGGCCTCCTCGAAACGGGTGGCGAAGTGGGCAAAAAGCTCGACTTCCTTCTCCAGGAGATGAACCGCGAGGCTAACACCCTGCTCTCCAAGACCACCGGCGTGGCCGGGGAAGCCCTGCGCATCACACAGCTGGGGCTGGCCATGAAAGCGGAAATCGAGAAGTCTCGGGAGCAGGTACAGAACATCGAATGAGCACGGTTTACATTATTTCGGCACCCTCAGGATCCGGCAAATCCACGCTGGTGAACGAGTTGCGCAAACTGGTCTCAAACCTGGACTTCTCCATCTCTTACACCACCCGCCGCCCCCGCGGCAGCGAGCAGAATGGGCGCGAATACTTTTTCGTCCCTGTCCAGGATTTTGAGCAGATGATCGCCCGCGGCGAGTTCCTGGAACACGCCAACGTTTTCGGCAATTATTACGGCACAGCCAAGCGCTTCCTGGAGCAAGCGCAGGGCAGCGGCCATGACCTGCTGCTCGACATAGACGTGCAGGGAGCGGCCCAGGTTAAGCGCAAGATTAAAAACGCGGTCAGCATCTTTATCCTGCCCCCGGACAAGAAAACCCTGGAGTGGCGCCTGCGCAACCGCAGTCTGGACACCGAGGACGTGATCCAGCGGCGGTTACTAACGGCTGCGAAAGAGATTGAGAATTACCAGAGTTACGACTATATTCTCATCAACGACCGCCTGGAAGAATCCATTGACGAGCTCAAGGCGATTGTGTTTTCCGAGCGCCTGCGCCGTTCCGGGGCAAAACTGTCCAACGGCGACAAGCACATCTTGGCCACGGCTGAGCGCTGCCTCCTGCCTAACATCCGCGAGCGGCTGCAGCCCATCCTGGCTTCCTTTGCCCTCTCCCCGACTCCCGGTTAGTGGCACTTTGGAGGTGTCATGAAACTCATAGAAGGGTTCGACAGCAATTATCGCTACATCCTGGTGGCCGCCCGGCGCGCCCGGCAGCTGCAGTCCGGCGCCAAGCCCATGGTGGAGACTCCCTCGCGCAAGCCCTGCCGCATCGCCATGGACGAGATTGATTCCGGCAAGGTGAAGTGGGTGGTTCCGGAGCCGGAAAGGTCCGCCAGCGAGGTCGCCAGTGAGTTGCTGGACAAAGCCATTCCCAAGGAATAGGCCACTGATTTACACGGAGTCCCGCGGATCACGCCTCCGGTTACGCTCGAATCGTGGTTAGGGTTACGCTCATCTTTGAAATAGGTGCCTGGCATACGGTTTGATCCGTGTTCATCCGCGGAAATCCGTAGCCAGGAATTTCATGAAGATTGCTCTCGGCGTCAGCGGCGGCATAGCAGCTTACAAGGCGGCGGAAGTAGTCCGCCTGCTGCAGGACCGTAGTATCCGCGTGCAGGTGGTTATGACGCGCGCAGCTCAGGAATTTGTGCGGCCGCTGACTTTCGCAGCCCTCAGCGGCGAAAAGGTCATCACCGATATGTTTGGCGCTTCCGAGCAGCCGGCCAACGTGGAGTCCGCCATCGAGCACATTGCGGTGGCGCAGAGCATTGACGCGCTGCTGGTCGCTCCCGCTACCGCCGACGTTATCGGCAAGTTTGCTCACGGCGTCGCCGACGACTTCCTCAGCACCCTGTTCCTGGCAACCAGCGCGCCCGTGATCGTCGCGCCCGCCATGAACGTCAATATGTGGCAGAACACGGCCACGCAGGCCAACGTAGAGACGTTGCGACGGCGCGGTGTTCGCATTGTCGAGCCCGACAGCGGCTATCTGGCTTGTGGCATGACCGGCCCCGGGCGCCTTGCCAGCAATGAGGCAATTGTCGCGGCTTTGCTCGAGGTACTGGGAGCTTCGCAGGATCTGGCCAGGGAAACAGTGCTTATTACCGCTGGACCCACGCGCGAGCAGATTGACCCTGTGCGCTACATCACTAACCGCTCCAGCGGGCGTATGGGATATGCGATTGCTAAGGCAGCGTTGCGGAGGGGCGCGAAAGTGGTGCTGGTCAGCGGTCCCGTCAGCATTCAGGCGCCGGGCGGTGCCGAGGTCGTATCTGTGGAGGCGGCCGAGCAGATGCGCGAAGCAGTGCTGCAGCGGCTCGACCAGGCCACGGTTGTGATCGCCACTGCCGCGGTCTCGGACTATCGACCCAAGAGCACGGCACGGCATAAGATCAAGCGCACCGGCCCCATGGCGCTGGAACTGGAGCCCACGGCCGACATTCTGGGTGAAGTGGCCCGGCGCCGCCGTGAGCAGGTTGTGATCGGCTTTGCCGCCGAAACCGAAAACGCGTTGGAAAACGCGCGCAAGAAGCTGGCGGTCAAGTCGCTGGATGCCATCGTAGTGAATGACGTCTCCCGGCCCGGCATCGGCTTCGATTCCGAACGCAACGCGGTGACCATCATCATGCACGATGAGGTCATTGAAGTGCCCGAAACCAGCAAGTGGGAAGTGGCGCAGCGCGTCCTCGACCAGGTGGTCCGCCTGCGCCAGCATCGCCACCAGCCCGCGCACGCGCCTGGGAAATAGCGATGGCGCGCATTCTCGATCCCAAGCTGCGCGACCAGTTAGCCGCCCGCCTGCAGTATTACCGCGAAATGGGAATTTACGACTTCTACCGCCGCGATGGCGGCGCTTCTTTAGGCGTGACACAGGAAGCCAGCGAAGAGATGGCGAGAAAACGAGAGTCGAGAGCAGTGCTGGCGGTTAGCGCTGAAATGTCAAGCGCCGGGGCTGTTGACGTTTCGGTGATCGACGAAATTGAAGCACCGCGCGATGTCGCAGCCCAGCTGCGCGCCATCAGCGAAGACATTGGCGACTGCACCCGCTGCCGTCTCTGCAAGGGGCGTAAGAACATCGTTTTCGGGACCGGCAACATTCATGCCGAGTTGATGTTCGTCGGCGAAGGCCCGGGCGCCGATGAAGACGAGCAGGGCCTGCCCTTTGTAGGCCGCGCCGGGCAACTGTTGAACAATATGATTGGGGCCATGGGCCTGCGCCGCGAAGACGTCTACATCGCCAACGTGGTCAAGTGCCGCCCTCCAGGAAACCGTACTCCCGAGCGCGACGAGTGCGAAACCTGCATACCCTTCCTGATGCGGCAGATCGCCGCCATCCGCCCCAAGGTAATCGTGGCCCTGGGCGCCACCGCGGCCAAGAACCTGCTGGCTATCAACTCGCCCATGGCTGAGTTGCGCGGCCGCTGGTACGACTTTCGCGTCAACATCAACAGCCATGGCCGTCCCGATCCCAACGGCCCCACCGTCAAGTTGGCCGTCACCTACCATCCGGCGTTCCTGCTACGCGATCCCCGTCAGAAGAAGGAAACTTGGAAGGACCTGCAGATGGTGATGAAGTTTCTGGGGCTGAAGGGAAAAGCAAGCACTTAGCAATTGGCACTTAGCACTTAGCCATTGAGGCCGTTTCCTCGGCAACTGTAAGAACCATGGCCGGCCAAATGCCAAGTGCTAACTGCTAATTGCTGGGCATGAGAAACTTAAGTCACTCCCCATGCCCGCGTTCTGCGACATTGCGCTGCCTGTTCCCCTGGACACCACGTTTACCTATCGCGTGCCCGGTGGAAATGGTCTCTTGGGAAATGGCGCACAGCCGGTGATCGGCGGGCGGGTGCTGGTTCCCTTTCGCGAACAGCGACTCTCCGGCGTGGTGGTCGCGCTGCACGATCACGAGCCTTCCGTCAAAACCAAGCCACTTCTGCAGGTGCTGGATGCCACGCCGGTTCTCGACGAGAACCTGATGCGTTTGGCCCGATGGATTGCCGAATACTACCTGGCGCCCCTGGGCGAGGTATTTCGCACCATGCTGCCTTTGGCGGCGGAGTTTCGCCGCGCCCG
>DATFDP010000009.1:0-8609 GCA_035252015.1 Terriglobales bacterium | reverse complement strand
CTCACCCTTCTGCGCAAAAAGCATGGCGTAGCCGGTCATCCAGTTGGGCAGAATTGTCTCGGCTGCCTCTCCCTGCCCCTGCAGCAGCACATTCACGATAGAAGCGCGGTCAATCGCAGCTGAAAGCGCCTGCCGGACTCGGGCTTCTTCCCCCGATTGCGCTTCGTGCGTGAAAACTAGGGCGACAAGCTCATCGGGCGCCGACTCCGTTATCGTACGACCCGCCGAACTCAACCGCCGCGCCTGCTCGGGAGCGACCTCCACTATGTCCGCCTTGCCCAGTTCCAGCGCAACCGTCTGCTGCCGCCAGTTCTGCCCCAGCGTGACCAGCACCGAATCGACAAATGGCCGCCCACCCCAATAATCCTCGTTTGCGATTAGCGCCAAGCTTTGTCCCGGGTGCCAGTCGCTGACGGCAAAAGCGCCCGTGCCCACCACTTTATTTCCCGCATGATGGGCAATCCCATTCCGCGGCAGAGCCAGTTCCTCGGGCAGTTCCACATCCGGGGCAGCCGTTTCGATTACCAGGGAATTGCCATCAACGCTTAACGTCCACCCCGCGTTGGCCGCGCGCAACGAAGTAGCCGCCGCTTCTGCCGTCAACGCTGCGCCATCGTGAAATTTCACTCCCGGTCGCAGCCAGAACTGCCAACGTTGGTTAGAAGAATCCCCCTGCCACCTCATAGCTAACTGCGGCTGCAGGCGGCCGTGCGCATCGAACCGCGTTAATCCCTCGAATATCATTGGGAAAATGCGCGCGCCCTGCGAAACACTCAACTTGGCTGGGTCGAGCGAAGCCGGCGCCTCCCTCAGCATGATTCGCAGCGTGCCGCCATAATGCGGCCGCACCGCCGCGGCGCCCACGCCGGCCAGCGCCAGCACGCTACTGATGACAAGCAACGGCCAGGCTATAGGCCTCATATTTCCCCGTATCCGGGTTGCGCTCCACCGCCACCGCGCTCCCGTCATCTTTGCTCCACAGCGCGGTCAGCGGACCATTGAACTCAGCCGCCGTCCCCACCGCGGCGGGCTCCCGATCCGTGATCTCGTAGGCGCGCACGCTGTCATCTCCGCCATTCCTTGAGGAAGCAAGAATCTGCCATCCCGAACCGCAATCGCTTTTCACCGTGGCGATGTCGCTGCCCCACGGCACTCTCGGCATAACGTCATTGACTCCATCCACCAGGTGGACCGAACCATCCGCCGCCGCCAGCGCCCATAACACATACTGCTGCCGCGGAAGACCGGCCGCGGAATAGAAGGCCGGAAAGGTGTTCTGTTTCCCGATCCCCGGCGCTACTGCCCCGGTAAAGAAATTCCGCGCCGGCGAATAAAAACCGCGTACGTCCGAGGAGCCCGCTCCCAGCGGCCAGGGATCGTCCGCCTCGTGGCACTCCATGCCCAACGGCGAACTCAGCACCGCTTGGCACACTACTCCCGGCAAGTACACGTCAAACAGGTGCTCGCGGTTGAACACAATGCGCCCGCGCAGGTCGCGCGGCCACGGACGCGCGTGGCTAATAGAAAAGGCCTGCTCCTGGTGCCACTGCCCGCCCTGCCGGCTGAACAATGTGACTTTCTCGCCATCCAGCACCAGCAGGTGTTCGGGATTGCCGCCTGGCAGCAGGGTGGCATCTAGAATGGGAGCCTCCTGCGACCACAATAAAGTTCGGTGAATGCTCAGCGGAGAGCTCGGCCCGAAGCTGCGGGTTGCCGGCGGGCCGGGAACTGAAACCATCAGCACTTTCTCGTCGCCCGCTCCCTGCCGTACCTGCGCAATCCACAGGTAGTTCTGTGAATTCTCCGAAAAGGTGAGGCGCACTGTTGCTGCCTGCCCGCTCTCCAGTATTTGGACACCAAGCGTCCCCAATTCCGCAATCAGCGCTGCGCGAGCCTGCTCCACCTCAGGCGGCCTCAGTGACGAGCGGTTGTTGACCTCTAGGGCCACCGCTCCCGGCCCTGTCGCCGCGGCTATATTCTGTGCCAGCGCTCGGGCCGGCTTACCCCAATCGGCGCCCACCGCAAATGACACCATCATGAACAGTCCTAGAGCTACTCCGAGCATCCGGGGCTTGCCGCTTCGCAGAAACATGTATGGATACTGCGAATTATAAGCTGCCATGGCCTCCTCCCCCTTCCCTCGCCCGGCACCTCGGCCTTTTGCGCATCCCCGGGCGGCCGCTTTGGCATTGCGGACATGGGGACCGCCCGGCGTGGGCTTACTGATTGGGTGGATCATCCGGCGTTGCCGGTGCGGCGTGGCTGCCCATGCTGAGCCCACGCAGCAGGTCATTAGCGAACATGAACTTGCCATCGGCGGGCACCACCATGATCTGCAGCTTGTCGGAGAGCTTCTCCGCAATGATCTTGTTGATGAGCAGCGGATTCTGCTTGAGCACCGCGCCTTCGCTCTGCATGCGCTCCGTATCCGCTGCAGCGGTCACTCGAATGCGATCCGCTTCCGCCTCCGCCAGCAACTTGCGCCGCTCCATCTCTGCCTTGCTGTCAATTACCTTAGCCTGCGCGTTGGCCTCCGCGCTCTGCACCGTGGCTTCCTTGCGCGCCTGCGACTCCAGACGGGTCTGCTCGATCTGCTGCTTCTTCAGCGGAAGCAGGTACTTCATTGCGTCAGCCTCGCCTTTGGCCTGCAGCACCCGCACCTGTGCCTGACCTTCCGCCTGCTTCACCTGCTGCGCCTTCATCGCCTCCGCTTCCAGTTCCGCAATCCGTACCTGCTTCTGCTGAATCTCCGTCTCCACACCCATGCGGTCGTTCTGCTGCTCCTTCAGCAGCAGGTCTTCCAAGCCTTTGGCGTACTCCGGCGGCAATTGAATGTCACGCAGCATTACCTCCTTCACTACGATTCCATCCGCCTCCAGTTTGCGCGTGATCGCCTCTGCCGCCCGACGCCTCACCTCTTCGCGCTTGCTGGCGAAGACCTCGCGCACGGTGTAATTAGGCACCAGTTCGCGCCACGTGCTGGCCACCACTGGCGGGACTAGTTCCTTCTCTACCGGTTGTGGAAGATTGTTGAGAATGTAATCCAGCCGGTTCGAATCCAGGCGATAACGTACGGTGATGGCCAATCCCAGCGTCAGCCCCTCCTTGGCTTGGACCTTCATCAATCCGGGCGCACCGACGGCGGCTGTTTTAACTGCGATTGCGTGGTCCTCCATGCCTCCCGTGGTGAACAACTGGTCACGCGTATCGAACAGCACCACCTTGTCAATAAGTGGACGCACTACGTGTGCTCCGGGGTAGAGCGTTCCCGCCAGCGTCCCTGAAACCTGGCTCACTCGCACCCCACCCATTCCTGCAGGCACCACCACGAGGCTCATGGCGACCAGAATGGGCGCCCAGGCCAGAACTACCAGCGCCACACCCACCCGCCAGCGCACCTCGCGCACCTCCGGCGCCATCTCCCCCGGCTGCAATCGGGCCAGTGTCCGCCGCGCCATGGCCATCAGGTAAAGGTCATATCCCAGGACCGCTGCCGCCGAGCCGAACATCGCGATTCCAACCGCCATCAGCAAATACTTAATCAGCAACATACTCTTTCTCCCTCCGCCTCTGTTCTGACCTCTGCGCGTGGGCGCGCGCGAACATCAGCCGGAACATCCCGCCCACCACCACTTCTTCCACTAGCAGCGCGATGACCACCGAAAATCCCACTCCCGCTACCGCGAACACCACCATCATTGCGTTCTCCATTGCGCCCTCGCTTACTGGCCTGCCGCCGGTTGCACTGCAACCGAAGCCTGTATCGTTGACGGTCTGCTTCCGAATACCCGCGCTGTATCCGCATCCCGTTCGGCGTGGATCTCCACCAGGTCGCCGATCCGCACTAGATTGAAGAATTGCGCTATATCGCGATTGCTCATGCGAATGCACCCGTGCGACGCTGCGCGCCCGATGGAGCGCGGCTCATTGGTGCCGTGTATTCCGTATCCTTTGCGGTTCAGCCCCACCCAGCGCCTTCCAATGGGACTTTCTTCGCTCGCGGGAATCACCACATGCGGGTGGTAGTACGTGGGGTTGGTAATACGGTTCACGATTGCAAACTCGCCGCTCGGGCTGGGACTGTTGGATGAACCCACCGCGACGCGGTAAACCTTCACCACGTTCCCGTCTTGCAGCAACGCCAGCTTGCGATCAGGAATGCTGACCAGCACGAGCCGCTTCGGCCCCATGGCGGCATTCCTCCCAACCGCCACCTTCCTCTCCGGCGCCGCATCCGGCCTTGCCGCCGGCATGGTCAGCGATGAACCCGGGACCATCATCAGCGCCATCAAACTCAGGAAGATGAGTGCCTTTTCCGCTGCTTTCTTCAGTTGCCGCCGGCTGTTCCTTGGCATCGTGCCACCTCGCTGCTGACCTGCGCCAACAGGAGTGGCAATGTGGATTCCGTTCACATGCTGCTGAAGCAGAAGGACTTACAATTGAGGACGTCCGCTGGAACGTGTGCCGGTCCACACGCTGTGTCACGCCGGCCACGCACTAGCGATGCTTGTGTGGGAACGGCGCTCCGTCCAGTGCGGGCGGGCAAAGCCCGCCTATGTTTGTGACGCCGACGCTGCTTCGCCAAGCCCAGAGCAGACTCTCGCCCGCAAGCGCCTCCACAGCAGGAGCGTCATCCCAAGGGTCTTAGGAGGGCGTCATCTGAGGCGCTTCAGCGCCGAAGGATCTCGCGTTCACCCATAACGCGTTTCCGCGCTAAAGCCTATAGCTACTACCATCTTAGTATTGTCAGCTGAGCGCAGCGAAGCACCTGCTTTTCACTGCCAACGTAGGTCGCGCAGAAAGCCCGGTGCTGCGCAGATCGCATGAGCGTGTGCCCGCTTCCACACCGTACCCTCGCCACCACGCCTCCTTCTTTGCTTCAAATCTCTAAACCCTGCCCAATCAACGTGCTGTTCTTTGGCTGCTTTCTTGCCCTTCTCCTCAGCGGACCCAAGGAGGGGACCAAACATGAAGCCAGCAACCAACAAATTTCGCAACCGCCGGGCGGTCATTCTGCTCGGCACGCTCGCCGCCCTGGTGGCAACACTCGCCTGCTCCAGCAAACCGAGCAAGCAGGCGGTAAGCTCACCCGTTTCTTCCACCGCCACCATAAAGCCGGTGGCGCTTTCCACCGTCGTGCCGGTTATGTCACAACCATCAACTGAAGTTGTGAAGCCGAAGAAGTCGGATCCGGTCAAGTCCGGCAACTTCCTCAGCCGCGACTACGGAGTCTCGTTTCACTATCCCTGGCAGTACGCCTTTCTCAGCGCGCGGGCTGTGGCTAACAGCGATTCTTCGCTCAAGCCCAGGTCCGACGGGCACGACGGGCAGTTCACCCTGGCCCGGGTGGAGATTCCGCAGGGCTTTTATCCCGATACGGACTTTGAGAGCGGCTACTTTACTCTGAGCCTGAACGAGAACCTGACCGAGCAGGACTGCCTACAGACGCTCAGTTCCGCAAAAGACGCAAAGCTGGACACCGTTTCGATCCAGGGACAGGACTTCCACTGGATCGAGACTTCCAGCGCCGGTCACGGTGAGGCATCCCTCGTGCGCAATTACGTCTCTTTCGAAAACGGAACCTGCTATGAAGTCGAAATGGGCGTGAAAACCGCTAACAAGGATGGCATGGCCCGGGAGCTCAACCCCGATCTGGTAATGAGCCGCCTGGATTCCATTCTGCAGACGGTGAAGGTTGTGCCGGCCACCGGCCAGCCTGCCGCTTCGGCCGTGGAAAGCTCGGCCGCGACCGCTTCGTCCGAAGTCTCTCCCAAGTAGTCACGCCTTTCCCCCCCGGCGGCTGTGTGCCCCTGCTGAGCGAAAGCTCGGCGGGGGTGCTCGGCTTGGAGCTTCCGCTCGACTCGCCTGGTTGAACAAATAGCCGCACCACGACAGGATCGGCTTGAGCGGTGAATTTCGCGATCCGGGCCGAGGTAACGCTTATGTCAAGTTCGCTGGTAGGCTGGCCGCAAACTTCCACCAGCAGCCCGTTTTCGCTTCAGCAGCCGGATGAAGTTCCCGAGGTAGGCCAACAGGACCGCCGCCGCCAGCAGCAGTACCTCTTGGCGCCAGCTCCCGGCGAGCAGGTACATGTACCTAATTGCCAGGAAGCATGGCCAGAGACGACGCCGCTCGGCGATCTTGAACCGGTCAGTTTGCCTTCCTGGATAAACTGCTCGGCTACGATGTACATCTTGCAAGCAGGACCCGAAGCGCGCGCTCCGCAATTGGCCTAAGATGATGGGAGGAGGGTGATTGCAACCGCAGGCGGCGCCGGGCGTCTATTGCTTATCCGCAAGACCCTTGCCTGAGACGTTATCCGTGCAAGTGCAGGCCATAGGAGAAACCAGGGATGGATGCAAAAGAGTTTCGTGACTTAGGGCACCAGGTTGTGGATTTGCTTTCCGACTATCTCGGCCACATCGAGGAGAAGCGGGTTTTTCCTGACGTGGAGCCGCAAAAGGTGAACCGGTTGTTTGCCGAGCCTCTGCCCCAGAACCCGACTGCTGCAACCCAAGTCCTGCGCGAGCTGGAAGAGAGACTGCTGCCCTACTGCACCCACGTCGGCCACCCTGGCTACATGGGGCTGATCACTCCCTCCCCCAACCCGGTGGGAATTATCGCCGACTTTATCTGCTCTGCCCTCAACCAGAATATAGGCGCCTACTCCATTGGTCCTTCCGCCGTTGCCATGGAGCGCAGTGTGGTCCGCTGGCTGACCGACCTATGCGGCTACGGCGCCAATGGGGGCGGCAATCTCACCAGTGGCGGCATGATGGCCAATTTCATTGCTCTCAAGCTTGGGCGTGATGCGGTGACCCACGATCTCGCGCAACATAATGGCATTCACGAGGGCTGGGCAGTCTATGCCTCCGAGGAGCGCCACGTTTCAGTGGATAAGGCCGTGGATGCCATTGGACTCGGTCGAAAAGCTCTGCGCGCCCTGCCCACGGACGCCAACTTCGAAGTCCGCCTCGACGCCCTGGAAGAAGCTATTGCCCAGGACAAGAAAAACGGCATTCGCCCCATGTGCATTGTGGGAATCTTCGGCACCACCAACACTGGGGCCGTGGATAGCATTCGCGAACTGCGTCGCATCGCCGACCGCGAAGGCATGTGGCTGCATGCGGACGCCGCTTATGGCGGCGGCATGCTCCTTTCCCGTGAATGGCCCATGCGCGATTGCGGTCTGGAATTGGCCGATTCCATCACCATTGATCCGCATAAATGGTTTTACGCTCCTCTGGACGCCGGGGCCGTCCTCGTCAAAGATCAGCGCCGGCTCACCGCCTCCTTCGGCATGAAGCCTTCGTATTTGACCGACGAGCTCGACCGGACCGACGAACGCTATCAGTATTATGTTCATGGGTTCGAGCAGTCCCGCCGCTTCCGCAGCCTCAAGGTCTGGATGAGCTTCAAGCGCTATGGTGCGCGCCAGATCGCCGAGTGGATTGACAACAACGTGCGCCAGGCCAAGCACCTCTATACCCTGGTCGAGAAGCACCCTGAGTTCGAGCCGGCGAGCAATCCTCCCATGTCAGCCATTTGCATCCGCTTCAAAAATTCAGCATTGAATGAGGCGGAATCAAAGAAGCTGCATGCGGAAGTGGCACAGCGCGTGGAGCAGAGTGGGAGGTTCTGGATTTCGACGACGGAACTGAAGGGGAAATCCTGGTTCCGCATCAACCCGGTTAATTTCCGCACCCGCCAGCAACACATGGAAGAACTGTTTGCCTTATTGCAGCAGGAATGCCACTCCGTGCTGCGAGAAAAAGCCGCATTGAGCCCGGCAAGTGACTAGAGGGGCAAAACCAGACCGGGTGACTGGCGGTCGCAACCCGCCCCGCTCCGAGAGCGCGAACGAATAGCACAAGGGACCGAAGAAACAGATTCCTCTCTGTCCCTTTGAGTCCTCTGTGATGAAATCTTATTTTTTCTCTGCAATATCCACGTACGCCCGCGTTTTTTCCCAATCGATATTCATCACGCAGGAGCGCGGGTCTGCCTTTTGAAAGCTGATGGTGAAATTCTCCACGTTCGAGGGCAGGGCTTGAGTTTTCATGTCAACCCGTGCCAGGTCGAACTGCTTTCCAGGATACGGGATGCCCCACTCTCCAGTCTTCTTGCTGATCACCAGCTTCCAGGCTCCCTCCGCGGGCACGGTAAACAGGGTGTAATGCCCGGCGGGAACGGCCGTGTCGCCTATTTGCACGTTGGCGGTGGTGTCGAAGGTGGTGGCCTCGTTGGCGCCGGTGCGCCACTCTTGCCCGTAAGGCACCAGGCCGCCATAGATCTTGCGGCCCTTCATGCGCGGGCTGCTGTAGTCAACGTTGATGCTTTTGCCATCAGCAAACTGGCACTTGGCATTGGCCGGCGGGCTTGGACGCTTGCTCTTTTCCTGCTGCGCCACAACCATCACGGCTACCACCCCAACCACCAGGAGAGCCCCAACCGCAAGTAATGTTTTCCGCATCATCTCGCTCCTTTGAATGCGGCGACATTATCCGCGATGGGGAAGTAATTTGGCAATCTGAGGGATGCCACCGAGAGAACCGCCGGACAACATTATTGTTATTGTTTGTAGGAGGTCTCCATGAGATGTTGCAAGC
>DATFDP010000008.1:0-3936 GCA_035252015.1 Terriglobales bacterium | reverse complement strand
ATTGGAGGCTGCAATTACAAAATTGAGACTTGAATTGTTAATCCTCTGTGCTCTCTGTGTCCTCTGTGGTTAATGCGAAGTTGGGAGGGGAACGCTGCCCCGGATGCCCTGCCCTTCCATCACGGTGTAAATCGCATCCGGCGCAACGTTGCTTAATTTCTCCAACCTGCCGCTGGGCCATCGGATCTCTACCGACTCAATTTTCGTTTCTTGCCCCAGCCCGAAGTGCTGCCGCAGATCGTTCTGCGAAAGATAGCTGCTCCCGCCCTTAACCTCGCTGAATTGCACCAACTTCCCTGCCCGTACGGTGACGCGCGCGCCAATGGCGGCGCGGTTGCTCTTCGTGCCCACCAGCTTGAACTCCACGCGGTGACTGCCGGCGTGGTTCAGGTTTTTCAGCAGCAGCGGGGGCTTGTCAATATCCACCGCCACAATGTCAATGTTGCCGTCGTTAAAGATGTCTCCGAAAGCTGCGCCGCGCCGTGAATGCGGAGGCATGTCTGCCAGGCCGGCGGCTTTGGAAACCTCCTCGAATGTTCCATCCCAGTTGTTGCGATAGAGCAGCATGGGCTGCTCGTAGGGCGCGCCACCTGGGATGGTGTTGGCCTGGGGATACACGTGCCCGTTGGCCACGAACAAATCCAGCCAGCCATCGTTATCCATGTCAAAGAATGACGTGCCCCAGCCCACCAGGGGATAGGTAGCCTGAACCACGCCCGCGGTCCGGCTCACGTCATCGAAGCCTTCCTGCCCCAGGTTGCGGGAGAGCATCGCTCCCTGCTCGGCGAAGTTGGTTACGAAAATGGAAAGCCGGCCGCTGTGGTCGTAATCGCCCCAATCTACGCCCATCGAGCCTTGTTCCAGGCCATCGCCGCTCAGCGCTGCTCCCAGCAGCATGCCCATGTCCGTGAAGGTGCCGTTGTGATTATTGTGGTAGAGGTAGTTGGCCGTGGTGTCATTGGCTACGTAGAGGTCTGGCCAGCCGTCGTTATCGTAGTCGCCCCACACCACGCCCAGCCCATAATAGTGGTTGGGATCACTGACGCCTGCCTTGGCGGAAACTTCCTCGAAGGTGCCGTCGCCGCGATTGTGGAACAGCAGATCGCTTTCTCCCGGCATTCCCCAGGGGCCGCACTGCACCTCGATACCTTTGTACTTGCAGAATTGCGCGCTGCCCGGCAGCGGCAGGTGGTCCATATCCACGTGCACGTAGCGGGAGACAAACAGGTCCACGTTGCCGTCGCGATCGTAATCCGCCCAGGCCGCGCCCGTACTGAAGCCGCCGCCGCGCACGCCGGCCTTTTCCGTCACATCCTCAAAGGTGCAGTTGCCCTTGTTGCGATAAAGCACGTTGCCGCTGTAGCCGGTGACGTAAACGTCCAGATTGCCATCGTTGTCAAAATCGGCCACTGCCACGCCCATGCCCCACCCCTTGCGCGTCATACCCGCCTGTTGGCTGATGTCCTTGAAGGTGCCGTCCGCTTCCTGGCGCCACAGCGTGACCATCGGATCGCCGCCCTGTCGATAGCGCTCCACGCTGGAGCCGTTGGCCATGATGATGTCCAACCGGCCGTCGTTATCGCAGTCGAACAGGCCGATGCCGCCGCTCATGGATTCAATGACGTAATGTTTTTCCGGCGCGGAGATGTGAGAGGCAGTGAGCCCCAGTTTTTGGGCGACATTCACAAACCTTGGCGGCGGTCCCGCACCGGGACGGGCATGAGTCTTCGTCGCCCGCGGCGGGGGAGCCGCCGTGGGCCCCATGGCGGCCGGAGTTTGCTGCTGTGCGACTTTCTGCGGATTCTGCAGGCCCGGCTTCTGCGCCGACACTTCGGCCGCCAGAACAGAAATCAGAAGGAAAGCCGCTGCGGCCAGCCTGGCGGGATTGCGGGGCATGAATTGGGCCATTTTAGCCCAACTGTGAGGACGGGCGCCCTCGCCGCGAAACCCTTTCAGAGAAGGCGTCATGCTGAACGGCTTTAGCCGTGAAGCATCTCGCGTGCACCGCCGGAAATTTTGAGACGCAACGAGTGTGGAGGCGGGGCTTCGCCCCGCTTGGACGGGTCGGAGACCCGTCCCCACATGTTAAGGTTTTTAAAACTGGAACTGGTACGAGTTCGGCTCTTCCCCGCTCACCTGCCGGGTGTTGTACTCGAGCAGATATTTCAGATGGGCGTCGTCCGGTGGATAGGCTTTGCCCTGGCCATAGGGATATACGCCCATGGCATGAAATGGCAGCGGCGTTACGGTGTTGGCGTCGGCAGCGTAAAAATCCATATCTTTCTCATAGCCATTGGCCATGAAAAAGTAATCACGCTTCCACCCGGCCGGCAGCGCGGGCAGGCGGCCAGCGTCAAAGTCGAGCGCCACTTCTTCTCCGGAGCCGAAGACGGCAAAACGGTCGTCAGCCTGAGTGAGCAGAGGCAGCACGTCGCCATAGCGTGTGTAACTGCCCGCCTCGTGGGCGTAAGGCCCAGTGGGGCTGACCTCGTCGTAAACGAACTTAATGTCGCCCGGCAGGCTCTGCTGCACTTGCCGCGGATACCCGTGATAGTCGAGCTTCGCGCCGCTCAGCGGCACCGGTGTAACCCGCGTTGGCACGCCGCGGTCGTCGGTGCGGTCGAACCGCAGCTGGTCCCAGTAGATCTGCAGGTTGGTGGTGATGCGGATACGCCGGGTGCCCAGCGGCAAGCGCCCGCTCAGGTCAGCCACCATGGTGCGCGGCAGGCCGGCTGGGAATCCCATGTCATCGAGTACACGCACCCACCGCCCGCTGGAGGTCTGCGCCTCCACATACGGGGCCACCGGCCGAATGCCCGACTGGTAGGCCGCATACATCCCGTTGGCGCTGAAATAATCAATGTAGCCGGTGGCCAGCAGCCGCAGCGGGCCGCCGCGGTACGGCTTGCCGATGTCCAGTTCCAGTGTGTGCGGCTCGGCAAAGCCCATGAACGGCAGCAGCTTGAAGCCGGTCACGTAGCGGTGATCCTGTGCCAGCAACTCCGGCAGGACGTTGTGCTCGTGCCCATCCCTGGCGCCCGCCGGCGGCTGCGCGTTGCGGCTGGCAATCACCTTGAACGGCGGATATGGCGGATTACTGAGGAAGCGCTCGTTGGGATAAACCTGCACGCCGGCGGGATGATCAATCGCCAGCAGCTTGGCCTGGTCGAGATAGACCACCTCCTCCATCGGCTCCATGAAGCGGAAGCTGAGCCTGCCATCGCGCAGGCGCACGCGGTCGCCGTCCACCTTTACATATTCGGTTGGGCGCGGAATGTTGCGCTCGCCCGGGCCGACCCAGTGGCCAACCACTCCGGCGCCGATCATGTCGGCGATAAAGTCGTAGCGCGACCCATTCCAGGCAAACAACGCGGGGCAGGAGCTGCCGCGGCGATCAATTTCCAGGATGTTCTTCTGCTCGTTGGCCGCGATTTGCACCTCATCCTGCACCACCCCCGTAGGCCAGGTCATGCGCACCACGTCGGCGCTGGTTTCCGGGCCCAGGCCAGCGATGATCTCCGGCGAATTCTGGCCCAGATAGCCCGAGCCGCCCTGCACTTCAAATTTCTGGTGCAGCGCCCCAGCGAAAACTTCTACCTTGGTGCCGATGCTGCTCTTGTTGTCGTTCAGGCCTTTCAGGGCGATGCGCAGCCAGTGGTTGCGATTGCCGCCCTGGTTGCGCAGCAGCACCAGCGTTCCGTCATACTGCGTGATTAGCAGGTCGGTGGCGCCATCACCCCAGAAATCTCCCGTGACCAGCGCCCGCGGATTGTGCAGCTGGATTTTGTCGAGGCCGACCTCCGGGCTCACATCCCGGAATCCCTTGGGTCCTTCATTCCGGAAAAGACGCACCTCGCCGCGCCCATCTTTGGTTTCGCCGACGGCAGCCAAGTCAATCCAGCCGTCATTATCGTAGTCCAGCGCGGCGACTCCCCA
>DATFDP010000007.1:0-6937 GCA_035252015.1 Terriglobales bacterium | reverse complement strand
AGCCCGTCCTGCTGGTAGCGGCGGAAGATCGCCTGCAGTTCGCTGCGCATCTGCTCGTGTCCGTGCTGGCCGGCCGCGGGGACGTAAGAAGATGACAGCCAGCGCCCCTGCACCCCTTCCCAATCGAATTGCTGACGGATGAAGAACACTTCCTGGCGGAAATGGCCGGGGCGAAAGAACTCGGTCAGCTCCTCCTCGCCGACATTGCGATGGTCCACTCGGGCATAATCCCGCGAATAGCGGTGCAGCAGCTGCTCGTAGTCGGAGAGAAAGGGAGTGGAGGTCAGGCGCTCGTTCCAGACCAGCGCCACCCAGCCGCCGGGTTTGAGGATGCGCTCAAATTCAGCGCGGGCGCGGGGGCGATCAAACCAGTGAAAAGCCTGCCCGGCGGCGACCAGGTCCAGGCTACGCGCCTCGAGGCCGGTGGCTTCAGCGCGGCCTTCCCGGCTCACGAGCTGAGCAAAGCCACGCAGAAATTCTTCCCCGGCGGCGCGCATGGCGGCGTTGGGCTCGATGGCAAACACCCGGTTGCCGTTCTCCAGGAAAATTTTGGTCAGCAGGCCGGTGCCGGAACCGATATCGGCTACCACCCAGTGCGGGGTAAGTCCACAATGACGACGCAGGCATTCCAGCAAGTCCGGCGGATAGCCGGGACGGTAGCGAACGTAGTCGGCTACGCGGTTGGAGAAGCGCTCGGTGGGGCGAAGGACGTCGGGTTGGCGTTCGTTAGTCATTGGTCGTTGGGTATAAGGACCAGATTACAACCAAGCGGCAGGATGTGCGGAAGCGACGTCAGCCGCCAAATCAACGACCCTCGAGTGCTTGACAACCTTTCCGGCAAAGAGCACAATCTTACAAGGCGAATAAAAAGCGAAAGTAGCTGGATCGCCCCACCCTAGCCGTTATTTCCGAGGGTCCTTATGTCTTCCGCCGTCATTCGCGCCTTATTGCCGTCGCCGCTTTTGCCTCTGGAAACACCGTTCCCTGAGCCTGGCCGCAACCGGCTGCTGGAGCTCCCTCGGGGGGTGGTGCCCGGCTCGAAGCTGGAGGTGCGGCCCGCGCCCGTCACCGTGTCCAGCGGCATTGCCCAGATAGACGCCCTGAGCGGGGGCTTACCGCGTGGCGCGCTCACCGAAATTTTTGGTACTGCCTCTTCCGGGCGCACCAGTTTGGTGCTGGCGGCGCTGGCCGAAGCTACCCACCACCAGGAAGTCTGCGCCCTGGTGGACGCCGGCGACAGTTTGCATCCCGAGTCGGCGGCCGCTGCCGGCCTCGACCTGCGCCGGCTGCTGTGGATCCGCTGCGGGGAAAATCCACCCCAGAGACACAGAGATACAAAGAGTATTGAAGAATTAAAAAATGAAGAATGCCGAATTAAAAGACAACTGCAAACAATAAACGACGAACAACCGACTTCTGCGCCGCAGATCAACGCGGATCAACGCGGATCAGAATCAATTCATCATTCGTCATTCGTCGTTCATCATTCGGCTCGAAACTCGAAACTTGAAACGCGAAACTTGGCTGATAGCCGGTACTCGGCAACTGACAACTGCGTTTCCAATCGTCAATTTTCCGCGTGGGACCGCCGCCTGGAGCAGGTGCTCAAAACCACCGACCTGTTGCTGCAGAGCGGCGGCTTCGGCATGGTGGTGGTGGATTTGGCGGACGTGCCGCCGCGCTTTGCCCGCCGCATTCCGCTGGCCTCATGGTTCCGCTTTCGCCGCGCCGTGGAGAACACGCCCACGGTGCTGCTGGTTGTGGAGCAGGAGCCGTATGCCAAGACGTGCGCATCGCTGGTGCTGAAAATGCAGCAGAACCAGCACTCAGCAGTCAACAATCAGCACTCAGCCAGCAGAGCGTCGAGTTTTAATCTGGAAAACCTGAGGATTGATTCCGTTTGGGGTGACCATTTGCCAGCGCATGCGCAGCTCCTGCGGGAATTGCCGGTGGAAGCGGAAATCGTGCACGCGCGCCTGCAGCGCAAACCGGTCCGCTCAGCTCAGTTTGCCACACGCACGGCCTGGGCGGATTCGCTCGCCGGCTGAATGCTGACTGCTGATGGTGAGTGGTTTTGCTGACTACCGACTCCTGGCCACTGACTCCTGGTTTTTTATGCCTTTTGCCTGCATCTTCGTTCCTGACTTTCCCGTGGAGGCGGTAGTACGCGCCGAGCCCCAACTGCGAGAGCAAGCCGTGGCTGTGCTCGCCGGCAAGCCGCCGCTGGTTCGGGTATTCGCCGCCAATGAAAAGGCGTGTGACGGCGGAGTGGAACCGGGCATGACGAAGCTGCAAGCGGAGGCCTCTCCCCAGGTGGCCCTGCGGTTTCGTTCGCCGCTGGAAGAGGCCGCCGCTCATGCCGCGCTGCTGGATGCCGCGCAGTCGTTCTCGCCGTGCGTGGAAGACACGGCTGCGGATACGGTGATTCTCGATCTCGCCGGCTTGGAGCGCCTGTTCGGCGCAGCCGCCCAGATCGCACGCGACCTGGCGCGCCGCGTCTTCGAACTTGGCTTAGAAGCCAATGTGGCTGTCGCCGCTAATCCCGACGCCGCCCTGCATGCCGCCCGCGGGTTTCCGGGCGTGACCGTTATTCCCGCTGGTAAAGAGGCGGAGCGCTTGGGTGACTTGCCGGTTGACGTGCTGCTGCAAAAATTCAGTAGTCAGGAGTCAGGAGCCGGGACTCAGGGAGACTCTGCTGGCAGTCGGGATAGTAAACAGGATGAAGCCCAGCGCGGGCTGGAGATTCTGGAGACCCTGGACCGCTGGGGCGTGCGCAACTGCCGCACTTTGGCGACTCTGCCGGAGGTCGCGCTCAGCGAGCGCCTGGGGCAGGAGGGTTTGCGGCTGCAGCGAATGGCTCGTGGCACGACCGAACGCTCGCTGGCAGTGAGTGAGCCAGCCCTGAGCTTTGAGGAGGCGGTCGAACTGGAGTATCCGGTGGCACTGCTGGAGCCGCTGGCCTTTCTTCTGAACCGGCTGCTGGAACAGCTTTGTGCCCGGCTTTCCGTCCGCGCCTTGGCCACCAACGAACTGCGCCTGCGAATGGAACTGGACACTAGCTGCAGAGAGGAAGCATTTGATTCACCACAGAGACACCGAGACACAGAGGGAATTGCAGAATTAAAGAATGAAAAATGCCGAACTAAAAGACAACAACCATCGATAAACGAGGAACAACTGACTTCTTCGCCGCGGATCAACACCGATGAACGCGGATCAGAATCAATTCATCATTCGTCATTCGTCATTCATCAATTCTCTCGAAACCCCAAATTCGAAACTCGAAACTTTGCTGACAACCGGGTACTGGCAACTGACAACTGCGTTTCCAATCGTCAATCATCAATCATCAATCGTCAATGTTTCTATACGCGGGCGCTGCATCTGCCGTTGCCCATGCTGAATGCCAGAACGTTTCTTAAGCTGCTGCAGCTGGAGTTGCAGGCGCATCCTCCGGGCGCGCCCGTCACCAAGGTGTGGCTGGCGGCGGAACCGGTGCGGCCGCGCGCCGCCCAGACTGGCTTATTTCTGCCGCTTTCGCCGGAGCCGGAAAAGCTCGAGCTCACGCTGGCGCGAATAGCCGCCGTGGTCGGCAAAGACCGCGCCGGGTCGCCAGAAGTTCTGGACATGCATCGCCCAGAAAATTTTCGGGTGCAACATTTCGCGCCTGCCACACCGCGCCAGGGAATGGAAATGCCGGGAAAGTCCGGGCCGCTGACTGCGCTGCGTCTCTTTCGGCCGCCGCTGCGCGCCTCGGTGGTGATGCACTCCGGCGCTCCTGTGCGCATCACCGCGGCCATTCTGCCGGAGGTACGAGGCGAAATTGTGTGGTCGGCTGGGCCATGGTGCGCTTCCGGCGAGTGGTGGAAGGAAGAGGCTTGGGCCCGGGAAGAGTGGGACATTATCCTGCAAAACAAAACCGGCGCCGCGCTTTACCGCCTTTATCGCGAGCCAATCAGCGGGCAATGGTTTGTGGAGGGAACATACGATTGAATCAATCTTGAATGATTGAATGACTCAATCATTAATTGTCATTTTTACGATGTACGTCGAACTCCACTCCCGCTCGGCATTCAGCTTTCTCGAGGGTTCTTCCCTGCCCGAGGAACTGGCCGGAGTGTGCGCTCAGCTGGGAATGCCGGCCATGGCGCTGCTTGACCGCGACGGCGTCTATGGCGCGCCGCGGTTTCATTTGGCGGCAAAAAGGCTTGGCTTGCGGGCGCACATTGGAGCGGAAATTACATTTTCACCACAGAGGCACAGAAACACGAAGGAAATTGAAGAATTAAAGAATGAAGAATGCCGACTGAAATACGAACGACGAACTTTGTCGCCGCAGATAGACGCAGATCAGCGCGGATCAGGATCAATTCATCATTCATCATTCTCCATTCGTCATTCGTCCCAAAACTCGAAAGTTGAAAATCGAAACCCCACTGGCAACTGGCAACTGACAACTGGCAACTGTGTCCGCCTTCCCCTCCTTGCCGCGTCGCGCGCGGGCTACCAGAACCTATGCCGGCTGATTACGCGCATGAAAATGCGCGGGCCGAAGGACGCGCTGCCAGAGCAGATTGCCGCCACAGCAGACGACCTTGCTGAATTCAGCCAAGGACTGGTGTGCCTGACAGGAGATGAGCATGGCCCTCTGGCTGCGGCCCTGGCCCGCGGCAGCATGGAGCAAGCCCGGCACGCAGTAGAACAAATTATCCATATTTATGGGCGAGAGAATGTTTATGTGGAACTGCAGCGCCATTTTCAGCGCGATGAAGAAGCGCGCAACCAGGCGGCGGTGGAAATCGCTCGCTCGCTGGGCCTGCCTCTGCTGGCCACTAATGGCGTATCCTATGCGGCGCCTACCCGCGGTGTTGGCGATGGCAGCCATGCTGTCAGCGAGCGCGAAGTGCTCGACGTTTTCACCTGCCTGCGCAACCAACGGATCCTGGACACCGCCGGACGCCTACTGGCGCGCAATGGCGAGCGCTATCTGAAGCTGGCCCAGGAGATGGCGCGCATTTTTGCCGACCTGCCGCAGGCCATCAGCGCCACTGAAGAACTGTCTTCGCGCCTGGAGTTCACTCTGAACGACCTGGGCTACGAGTTTCCCCGCTATCCTGTTCCGGAAGGCGAAAGCATGATGTCGTTTCTGCGGCAGCGCACCGAGGAAGGCTTTCACGAACACTATGGGCGTGCCGCGCGCGACCTGCGCCAGCGTGCCAAGCGCCAGATCGAGCGCGAACTGGGGCTGATCGAAAAGCTCGACCTGGCCGGCTATTTCCTCATTGTATGGGACATCGTGCGCTTCTGCCGTGAGCAGCGCATCCTGGCGCAGGGCCGCGGTTCGGCCGCCAACAGCGCCGTCTGCTACTCGCTGGGCATCACCGCGGTGGACCCGGTGGGCATGGACCTGCTGTTCGAGCGCTTCCTCTCGGAGGAACGCGGCGAGTGGCCCGACATTGACCTCGACCTGCCCTCGGGCGACCAGCGCGAGCGCGCCATTCAGTATATTTATGAACGCTACGGCCAGCGCGGCGCCGCCATGACGGCCAACGTCATCACCTACCGCGGGCGGCTGGCGGCGCGGGAAATGGGTAAGGTGCTCGGTTTCGATACTGAAACACTCGACCGCCTCTCCGGCCTGGTCGGCTCCTGGGAGTATAAGGACCCGAATGACACGCTGGAGCGACAATTCGGGCAAGCGGGCTTCGACCTGCGCCATCCCCGCATGCGCAAATATTTCGAGCTTTGCCTGGGGGTGCAGGATTTGCCCCGCCATCTGGGCCAGCACTCCGGAGGCATGGTCATCTGCCAGGGTCAGCTCGATTCCATCGTGCCGCTCGAGCCTGCCTCCATGCCCGGCCGCGTGGTGGTGCAGTGGGACAAGGAAGATTGCGCCGACATGGGCATCATCAAGGTGGATCTGCTGGGCCTGGGCATGATGGCGGTGCTGGAAGAATGTCTGCACCTGATCCCCGAGCATTACGGCGAAAAGGTGGACCTCGCCCACTTGCCTGCCAATGATCCTGAGGTTTATTCCGCGTTGCAAAAAGCGGACACCATCGGGATGTTTCAGATCGAAAGCCGGGCGCAGATGTCGTGCCTGCCGCGGCTTCGGCCCACGAATTTTTATGACATTGTGGTGCAGGTGGCCATCATCCGCCCCGGTCCCATCGTGGGTGAGATGGTGAACCCCTACATCAAGCGGCGGCAAGGGCGCGAGCCGGTGCACTATCCGCATCCTTCGCTGGAGCCCGTGCTGGCGCGCACCCTGGGCGTGCCACTGTTCCAGGAGCAACTGCTGCGCATGGCCATGATCGCAGCCGGTTTTACCGGCGGTGAGGCGGAAGAGTTGCGGCGCGCCTTCGGCTTTAAGCGCTCGGAAGCGCGCATGCGCGATATTGAAGTAAAGCTGCGCGCCGGCATGCAGCGCAACGGCATCACGCCGGAGTCGCAGGAAGAAATCATCCATTCCATCACATCGTTTGCACTCTACGGCTTTCCCGAATCGCACGCTGCCAGCTTCGCGCTTTTGGCTTATGCCAGCGCTTATTTGAAAATGCATTATCTAGCCGCATTCACGGCTGCACTGCTCAACAACCAGCCCATGGGCTTCTATTCGCCCGCCACCATCGTGAAAGACGCGCAGCGGCATGGGCTGAAAATCCGGCCGATTGACGTGATGAAATCGGAGTGGCTGTGCACGGTAGAACAGTTGTCAGTGGAGCAATCAGCACTCAGCAATCAGCACTCAGCCAGGAGGCCTTCGGCTATCGGCCCTCAACCCTCGGACTTTGTGGAAAATTCAAATTCTTTTTCGCCGCGGATTGACGCTGACAAACGCGGATCAGAATCAATTCTTCAATCGTCAATCGAAAATCGTGAATTTTCTCGAAACTCGAAACTTGAAACTCGAAACTTAGCTGACCACTGCCCACGA
>DATFDP010000006.1:0-16085 GCA_035252015.1 Terriglobales bacterium | reverse complement strand
ATGACGGCGGTCTTGTCCTGTCCTGCGGCCGGAATATGTAGCAGGACGGCGAGCGCCAGTGCGATGAATGCTTTACGCATGTTTCCCCTCCGTTTCGCGCCTCCAGATGGGTCGAAGCAATGTAGCAGGTGCCCGGCGTGTCTGCACCATGATTGTTGATAAATCCCCTTAGCACATTTCATTGACAAACGGTTTGTAATGAGCGACAACTCCTGTTCTCCCATTCATTAGGACGGCTGACAATGCATTACTTCAGGTTAGCCCGTCATCTGTCTCAAAAAATGGCGGTTCGCACCATGCGTGAAGTCACCTGATAGCGCCACTTGGCGCCACGATCTCTTGCGATATCCGTTTGCCAACGAGCCGGTTGACCCCCGTGCTCGCAAGACCGCCTGTCCTCCGGCTTTCTCTCTCGCACTCTGGGAGAACTCCGCGAAAAATCTGAAACTCATTCCGCCGCGAAACCGTAACTGTTCCCTAGGAGGCTGCCATGCATAACCCAAAGGAGCGCTTGTCTCTATTGTGGACCTTCGCCTTATTGAACTATCTGTATGCGGACGTTCTTGCCCTGTTCGCTATTGCTGGCTCGCCAAATCGTTTCGAGCCTCTCCCCCCATGGGCTCTGATGGGTTCAGCGGTCTTGATGGAAATACCCATCGCCATGATTCTGGCGTCTCGACTGCTTCCCTTTAGAGCGAACCGCCTGGCCAATATCATCGCGGGTTGCATTTTGACCCTGGTAAACGGTTTCCTGACCTTCGTTGCGCCTCTGCTCGGGCTGGGCCGGCCGCCTGCTTTTGCCGAGTACTTGTTCTTTGCAACCATCGAAACCGTGTGCACCTCGGTCATCATCTGGCAGGCGTGGACCTGGTCAGGAGTGGAAGCCGCGCTTAGTTCGGAGCGGCTCGTCCCCCAATCACGACCTGGGGTGACTTCTTCTTAACAAACGGCAGATTTTGTTTTTCCTCCCCGGTGGTGCTAGTTTGTGGGTCGTCTGCTTGAGCGGCTGCTGGGTTGGTACCAAAATTCACTCACTATGAGGTTAATGTGAAACGAGAACGCCTGACACAGATCGTCCTGGTGCTCGTGGGGCTGTTGAATGTGGCCCTGATTTATTTTCTGTATCTGGATCTGCGGCATTCCAGCTGGCTTTTGGAGCGAAAGAACGAGGTCGATCCGATGTTTCTGAGCTTCTTTATTCCCGTCGGGATCTTTCTACTCCTGGCCGCAAAAAGACCATCTGAGCATCGCTCCATGATTGCTCTGGCAGCTTGGTGGAACATCTCCCATGCCCTGGTGATGGCTATTCAAACCGTGCAAGCCTGGATGCACGGCGTCCACAGGAACTTCGCTGATGTGATCCTATTCCTTCTGATCGGAGGCGTCCTGTTAGTGCTTCTGCCGGCAAGGCGAGAGGCAGTCGCGCCAGGAGTTGCCTGAACCAGCGCAGAAATCTCACACTCGGCACGGACATGGCCGGTGCCCGGGCGAATGTTTCCAATGAAACCATTGAAGGGCTGGTTCGGGATGTTGCCTGCCCAATTCAGAATCTTGATAACCATCCCACGAGTATGAGCAGCAAGTGCGTACAGGATTGCGTGAAAGGTGGCTCGCCGCTCGTTATTCTGACCAAAAATGATCGGCTGTATTTTCCCATCTCTGCCAAGATGCCCGATACGGATCAACGGCAGCTACTCATGCCGTTTGTGGGCAAGTACGTGCGGCCAAGCGGGATTGTGTTTGAGCGAACCGGAACTCATGCAATCGTGATCACGGAAATTAAGGAAATGAAAGAGGTCCAGCTGAAGGATGAGGAATAGACCGCGGACTGCGCATAGTTGATGAAAAATCGCCTTGGCTTAGTTACCCGTCGCTGGTTCGTGTAGCGGAAACGTGAATGGGAGAGGAGATTAAGAACAAATCTCCTCTCCAACACGGTTCATCAGCTCATAAAGCGGCAAGAATTTGGTTCAGCAGGGTTACCAATTGGCTGACCAAATTGGAAGGCGGGTTATTGAGCAGGTTGGCAACCGCACAGAGTAAGTTGCCCAACAAGTTACCGGCGCCCGAAACCGCCGTGATATTTAGTACTACCTGGTTCAGGTCAATTACAAGTCCAAGCAGGTTGAGGTGCAGTGGCCCAAGCGTCAGCGACAGTATCTGACAACTCGCATCAAGGCTATTTACGGGCGCACTAAAGGGTTGTGCGGTAATCGTCTGAAGCGTTGCTCCCGTAGAATCCACCACCGTCCCGGCTATAGTGCCTACCGCTGTCAGAACGCCACCCGCGTTCGTGAAATTGGTGATGGTCAAGACTCCATTGAACGTGCTGCCAGCAGGTAATGTCCCGCCACTGGCGACGCCCTGCACTAGAGTGCTCGCAGATGAGCCCCCCGTAGGTGCTGCGAATGCATCAGACGGCACCATAACTGCAAAAGTAAATGCCATCGCAACCAGTACTGCCAAAACCTGTGTTCGTAACTTTGGTTTCCAACTCATGACTCTAAACTCCAAATTGTCAGATTCTTGCCCTTCGGGAACTGGCGTTGTGTTTGGTCGTGGCGGCTCTCGAAGTGGAAAGTTGCGTGTGAGATGGACCAGCAATTTGCCAGGATGCTCTTTGGCCAGCTTCAACACTCGAATTCTGTGCTGCTGACGGCAATCACGGCAGCTGCTCGGGCCGGAGCTTCTGAGTAGCCTGCTACCACCGACGGCTTCAGCCTCGCGTGCAGATGTTGGAGGGACCAGGCCGATTGGCAGCTTACTTGAATACCTAAGTCATACTCGTGCATTGCCTTGTCCACAAAGCTCCGCGCCTGGCGCCGAACGACATTCCGGGCTCCCGCCTGGCACCGATAGCGCTGTTGTGGCTCCATCCTAAGAGGCCTTAACGAGCTTTGCCGGCACAAGCAGCAGCGTGGGAATCTAATCCCAGACTAAGGGGTATGTCTTACTGCTAGCGTGATAATTGTTGATTATGAAATCGTCGCTGGAAAGCTGCCGGGTCGTGTGGAGAAACGACTGGATTAGGGCAGTCGTACGGCATGAAGCGCACCGAGCGCTGTGACCTCAATTGTGCCTTATCACCGTTTCGGAATTGAGCCGATGCGTCGCGGAGATCTTAAGAGAGAGCTCCCTTCGCGGAGCGCCATTGCGCGAAATCAATCATCAGCACCCGATTACGGATTTTGCGAGGAACCGCCGGGAGTGGAGCGCAGCTGGAAATTCACCACAATGCGCGTCTCCGTTTCCACCGCACGTCCGTGCTCGGTGTGCGGGCGATAGCGCCAGCCCCGCACCGCGTCCAGCACCGAGTCGGCCAGCAGCGGGTTGCCGCTAACCACGCGAATATGGCGTAAGAACCCGTGCGTGCCAATGGTGGCTTCCAGCACCACTGGGCCCTGAATGCGGTTGGCCTGGGCCGCTGCCGGATAAACCGGATCCACGCGCCGCACCAACTGCTCACCGGCGCGCGTCCCCCGCATCACTACTGCGGGTGGCGCCTCACGTACGCCCGTGTTCCCGGGCCGCGGCAGGTCTTGCACCACGTCCACCACGGAACTGTCGGAGGGCGCTGCAGCCCCCCCACCGCTGGAAGAAGAATCGGCCGTCTGGTTCGCGTTCTGCTCTGCTGCGTTCCCCTCTGCCGCCTGAGAAGTGCTGGGCGCGCCGGTGCCCAGTAGCCAGATCAGCAGCAGCAGCAGCAGCAGCGAGGCTCCCGCCGCCACCAACAGGCTGCGCTGTCTGCGCCGCTTGCGCGCGTTGATCGCCGCCGCCACCGGCCGCGTCGACCAGAGTTTTCCCGATCCGCTCTTCACCGGCATACGGCTGCCCGCCTGACCGGGGCGGCCTGCCGGAACTGCTGTGGAACCATTCACCGGCCCTGCTTTGGCGGGCGTCACCGCCGCAGGAGTTGGCATCTGGGCCGTTATGGACCGGGGCACATTTGTCCGCAGTGACGCGGGTGTTGGCGCGCCCGGGCGCGGCGCTGCCGCGCCCGGCGGCACGGGCGTTCTTCCCGTGGGCCGTTTCCAGCGCCTGTGTGCTTCCATGCCAAACAGGGCGCAGTCGGCGGCCAGCGCTTCCACATCCACCGCACTCTTTGCCTTTTCGGCAGCCGCTGCTGGCGCCGCGCCGTTGGCGGGAGCGGCACTTGGCGTGCTCGAAAGCTGCGGCGCCGTCGTCGCCGGCTGTCCCGTCCCGTTCATGGGCGCCGTCGGTTTTCCACTTGCGTCGGCCGGCATGATGCGCAGCGCCAAGTTGCCTTCCGCTTTCGCAAATTCGTCTGTCTTGCACGCCTCCGCCGGGAGTGGCGTCGGGTCAGGGACCAGCACGGGGCCCGGCAAAGGAAGGGAAGCGGGTTCTTCCCGCTGCAAATTGTCATCAGCGGCATGAACTTCATCCGCTGTCGCAGCCGCCGGAAAGCCCGGAGCCTCCGCTGGAGCTGGAGCCCAGGTTACCCTGTGGGGCCCTCCGTTGTTTGCTCCCTTTGTGGCTCCTGCAGGTGCGGCCTCTTCCACCGTCGCCGGCTTGACCCTGGTTTCTTCTGTCTGTTCAGGAACAGAGATCGGCCTCGCCGGCTCCGCCCTCGCTTGCGGGCGGCTTGTCGCCGGCGCGGCAGGCGCTGCTGCCCGCTGGCTCGCTGCCTCCTCCGCCTCCTCCTGCTGCGTGCGCAGGCCCTCGAAATCCAGATCGGCGGAAACCTCTGCCAGAAGGTCGGCCCCGATGCTCCTCCGCTGCAGCGCGCACGCTAGCGAGAGGGCGTTGAAGCAAAGATTGTTGATGGTGCGCGGAATGCCTTCACTGCGCTGCGCGATCACCGCCCGCGCTTCGGCCGTGAACAGAGGAGCGCCCGTATAACCCGCCAGCCGCAGCCGGTGATCAATGTAACGGTTAACTTCGTCCGCGCTCAGCGGGTCCAGCCTCACCAGGTGGGAAATGCGCTGCCGCAGCTGCAACAGCGCCGGGGAAGCCAGGCGATCCGCCAGTTCCGGCTGGCCGGTCAGGATGATGTGCAGCAGCTTGGCCCGTGGCGTTTCAAAATCGGAAAGCAGGCGCACAGTCTCCAGCACGTTCACGTCCAGATTCTGCGCCTCATCCACCACCGCAATTACTCTCTTGCCCGCCTGCGCTTCCCGCACCAGCAGTTGCCCGAACTGCTCCTGCAGTCGCACGAAGTCGGTTTCTCCTGTGTTCGTGCCCAGTTCCGACATCAGGTAGCGCATAAATTCGCGCGAATCGCACTGCGTCAGGAAAATAAAGGCGGTGCGCGCCACCCGCGAATAGCGTTCCAGAAGGTGAAACAGCAGTGTGGTCTTGCCCATGCCCGGCCGGGCAATCAGCGCTGTAAAGCCGCGCCCCGAACGGATTCCGTATTCCAGCGTAGCCTGCGCTTCCTGGTAGGTCGGGGTCGCGCACAAGAAGCGCGGGTCGGGTGTAACCCCGAACGGTTCCTCCCGCAGGCCGTAGAATTTCAGGTACATGTTTGATCAGCGGGCAGCGCGCGCGGGTAGTTTCACTTCACCGGCTCAACCTGGGCGGCATCAATATCGAGGGCCACCGAGCGCATTATGAGATCTACAGATACTACCACGCGCGGCCTGCCCCGCCGCCGCAGCAGAATTCCCTGCAGTCCTTCCATGGGCCCACTTGTGATGCGCACCCGCTGTCCTACCTTCAGATAGGGATGAGGTTCGGCTTCCACCCCCCTGCGCAGCGCGCTGCGAATAATCTCCACCTCGGCTTGCGGTAGTGCTGTCGGCACGCCATTGAACCCCACCAGGCGCACCACCCCCGGCACCTGCAGCACCCGCAACCGATCCCTCAACGCTATGTGCACGAACAGGTATCCGGGAAACAGCGGTAACTGCACCTTGAAGCGGCCGTTTTTCCACTTCCGCACCGTCTCATAGAGCGGCAGGAAATGCTCCACCGTACGCTTTTCCAGCGTTTCCGCCACTACCTTCTCGTGGCGTGAACGCGTGTAAGCGGCATACCACTGCACCTGCGTGCCGACGGCTTCTCGGACCTCGCCCTCGCCCTGCGAAGGGGTTTGCAATTTAATTGGATGCAGGCCCACCGCCGTGCTCATCAACGTTTCCCTTTTATTTGCCGCTCGCCCCTGTTATTTAGCACGATTCCGTACACCACTAAACTACCTGTTTACGCATCTACCCACAACTGGATGCTTGTCTCCAAACTGACGTCGGTTGGGTACGGCTCCCAAGGCTAAAAGATTTACAACAGACGTGAGGTATAAATTGCCCTGGTAAAGACTAATTCTAGAGGCTTACGACTTAGAGAAGAATAGCCTTAGCCCTGTTGAAAATTTCCAGCTTCCAGCCAGGGGTAATTTGAGAGCAGGGTAGCTGCTGGAGGATGTAAACAGTTGTAGCACCTATAGTTACGGTCGCGGTTTAGGATTTGCCTCCGAACTATAGTAATGTTGAATCTCCTTACTGTGGTGGTATTCTTCAATTGGCCGTAGACTGGCCCGGAAGTGCTGTTGTTCTTTGTGGTTACCCCGCGGCTGAAGGGGCAATTTCCTTGTAGGCTTGGCGGGGCCGCCGGTACAATTCGCAGCAACAGGAGCAGGCTCAGGTGTCGGTGCACGCGGTCCCACAATCGGAGAAAGCCATCAGTGTGCTGGTGGCCGATGAGAACCGCATGGCCTGCCAGCTGCTTACCAGTTCTTTGCAGCGCAACAACAATTTCCGCGTGGTGGGCTGCGCCACCAGCATGAGCGAAGTCATGGGCTTGCTCAAGCAGGAAGAGGCCCAGGTGGCGGTCATCAGCGCCAATTTACAGGATGGCCCGCTGAGCGGCTTTCAGTTGTTACGCGAACTCCGGGCTACCCATCCCCGCACCCGCACCATCCTGCTGCTCGATTCCTCTGACCGCGACCTGGTGGTAGACGCCTTTCGCGGCGGCGCGCGCGGTATTTTCTGCCGCTCACAATCCTTCAAGATGCTGTGCAAGTGCATTGTCTGCGTGCAGCAGGGGCAGATTTGGGCGAATAACGGCGAACTGCAGTTCGTGCTCGAGGCCTTGGGCCAGGTGGCGCCTCTTCACATTGTCAATGCCAAGGGTAAAAGTTTGCTCAGCAAGCGTGAGGAACAGGTGGTTTCCTGCGTCGCCGAGGGCTTAACCAACCGTGAAATCGCCAAACAGCTCAACCTCAGCGAACACACGGTAAAGAATTATTTGTTTCGCATTTTTGACAAACTGGGCATCTCCGGCCGCGTGGAACTGGTGCTCTATGCTCTCAGCCACCGCGAAGCCGAAGCGGAAAATGCCCCCGCCTCCCCGCCCTCTCATGCTTCGCGCAAGAATCCCGCCCGCGAGCAGGCCGAGGAAGCGCGCGGCACCTTGCTGGTCGAGTAGCTCGGCCTCGCCGCTCCGCTAGGTTTTCCCGAATCTTTCAAATCACTTACGCCCCCTTTGTGAAAGCAAGATAATGCTCGCTGTGCAAATAATTGTGGACGCCGCACCCTGCCCCGGAAGATGATGTACGGCTCTGGCGGCAGTAAAGCTGCGGGGCGCAGCTCAGCTCACATGCACGAACCGGAACGCCGCAAAAGCCGCCGCTTCCCTCTGAAGCAGCCTGCTTATGTTCGCCCGCTCCAGGGCGAGCACGAGAATTTGTCGGGCGTCACCCAGAATGTGAGCAAGGATGGAGTCCTGCTGCTCGCGGAAAAAATGCTGCCCGTGGGCCTGCGCGGCGAGCTGGTACTGGTTTTGGAATCGCGCCTCGAACGCAGCATCCGCCTGAGCGGCATCGGCGAAGTAGCCCGCGTGGACGAACTTGTCCCTGAAGGCAAGTACGCCATCGCCTTTCGCTGCGATCAAGCCTTCTCCCTCATGGACTAGAAGCCGTTCCCTGCAACCGCGAGCCGGTGCCTCACTCAGGCGTTTTTTGTTGAGTGGGAAAATCCCTATACATGAGCAAATTTCCTGCATTCACATTCCCGCAACCGCGCATCTTACACGCCAGATTGCGGAGGCACACATGCGTCTGAAAACAGCCGTGAGAATTGGCGCGGGCGTGACGGCGGGAATGGCCACGCTGGCCGGGGTGGGGGTGGGTCTCGCAGGCTGGAAGCTGTACCAGCGCCTGCGCTCGGGCGAAAGCATAGCTGGTCGGGTGGTGCTCATCACCGGCAGTTCGCGCGGGCTGGGTCTCGCCCTCGCCGAGGAATTCGCCGCCCAAGGCGCCCGCCTCGTCATCTGTGCTCGTGACGAACGCGAACTGGAAACGGCGCGCGCGCGCCTCGCCGCCTTGGGAGCGGAGGTGCTGGCCGTCACCTGCGACGTAAGCGTGCAGGGCGATGTGCAGTCCCTTATCAACGAAGCCATCACCCGCTTCGGCCACGTTGACGTCCTGGTGAACAACGCCGGCGTCATCCAGGTGGGCCCGCTTGACGCCCAGACCCTCACCGATTTCCAGGAAGCCATGGACGTGATGTTCTGGGGAACGGTGTATCCCACGCTGGCGGTGCTGCCGCAAATGCGCCAGCGCGGCAGTGGGCACATCGCCAACATCACTTCCATCGGCGGTAAAGTTAGTGTGCCCCACCTGCTGCCTTACAGTTGTGCCAAGTTTGCCGCAGTGGGATTTTCTGAGGGATTGCGGGCGGAACTGGCGTGCGATGGCATCAAGGTGACCACCGTTGTCCCCGGCCTGATGCGCACCGGCTCGCACCTCAATGCCTATTTCAAAGGAAAGAACCAAGACGAATTCACCTGGTTCAGCCTGGGCGCGACCCTGCCGGTGGCGGCGATGAGCGCGCGCCGCGCGGCCCGCCGCATTGTAGCCGCCATCCGCCGCGGCCAGGCGGAGCTCATCTTAACTCCACAAGCCAAAGCTTTAGCGACCATTCATGGCGTGGCCCCAGGAACCACCGCCGACCTGCTGGGATTGGTCAATCGCGTATTGCCGCATGCGGAAGGACGCGACCGCGATCGCCATCTGGGGCGCGAAAGCGAGACGCCTATCACGCGCTCTCCGCTCACCGCTCTCGGCCGCAAAGCCGCCCGCGACCTGAACCAGGAAAACGCCGGCGTGGCCGCTGACCGCTGAGCAGCGATCACTGCTACTGGTTCACCACTCCTAGCGCCCACGCCTGCGTCCCGTCGTACACAAACGCCTGCGCCGAGCACTTGCTCACCTGCAGCCCCACCGCCATCCCGCCCTTCACATTGCTCGGCCAGACAAAATTATGGTTCCCCACCGCGTCCTGACACAGCACAAAACTCAGCATCTGTCCCGCTATCGCATTAGCCAGCATCGCGCTGGTTACATCTCCCGTCAGCGTCATTTTGAAAGTGCTCGCCGTTCCTGCATCGAACGTTGGCGTCGCCGAATAGGCCATGTTGCTCAACCCGCCTAGCGCAAACCCGCTCGCGTGCTTGCCGTCCACCATGTCGCTGTTCAGGTTTGTCACCACGGCCGTGTCTGTCACCCCGGCTATTTTCGGCGTGTTCAGTTTGTAGGCCCCGGAAATGGTCACGTCGCCATTTGAGAACGTCGCCGCTCCGCCGTTCGCAATCGCGAGCCGGCTCACCACCGTGCCTCCTTGCCCGGTGCGGAAATTCACCGACGAGGCCGCATCGTTGCCCGCGTCAAAATACAGGCTGCCTTTGAATGACGACGCTGAATTGCTGAAAATCTGGAAATTCGCATCCCCCGGCGACCCGCTGGTCCCCGCCGTGAACGTGCCCAGCCGCAGCGCCTTGCCTGGCACTCCGATGTCCAGTGTGCTCGGACTGCCTTTAATCGTTAGCGTGCCCGACGTTCCTCCCGCTACCACCACTGAGGTCCCCACGTACACGCTCCTCAGTTCGTGTGCGCCGTCGCCGATGTCGGAAAGGTTGTCGTTTGGCGGTAGCAGCGGCCACCCTGTCGTCCCGCTCTGGTCCGGCCCGCACTGCAACGTTCCATCCGCCGCGAAGCCAATCATCTTGTCGCTGCCGCTGCACAACAGCGAGCTGCCCGTCCCTTTCACTCCACCCAGCGCTCCCGCCGTCAACGCCGGTAGCGTCGTCAGAAAATCGCTCGCGTGCTTCCCATCCAGCAAATCAGAATTTAGGTTGCTTACCACTCCTGTATCGCTGATCCCCGTGATCTTCGGCGTGCTGATCGAAGTTCCTATATAAAGCGTGCGCAGCCGGTGCGTCAGATCGCCAATATCCGAAAGGTTGTCGTTCGGCGGCAGAAACGGCCAGCTCACCCCTCCTCCTCCCCCCGTCTGGTCCGTCCCGCATGTCAGCGCATGAGTTGTGGAGTTGTACAGCAATTTGTCCGCGCTTCCTGAGCATCCGTTGCTCCCCGTCGTGGGCAACGACCACCACGAAGCCGATCCGCTGCTGCCCCCCGTCTTGCCCAGCAACTTGTCGCCACTGCCCGCCGAACTTCCCAGCCATCCCAGGTCCAGCACCGCCCCAGCTCCCGCCAGCGGTGCCAAGCCCGCCGCCGGCGTCGTGCTCAACGTTGTCGCCGGAACCAGGCTCGCCGCTGTCGTGTCCACATAGTGCCGCGTGCTCGCCTGCATCGGTGAAATCGGATCCGCCGCCAGAGTCAGCGCCCCCGTCATCGTGTCCCCGTTCTTCCTCACGTACGAGCCTTCGCCTACCGCCACTACTGCCGCGTCTACGTACCCCTTGTTCACCACGTCGCCGTTCCCCTGCGGCGCGGGCACGCTGGGCGCCACCGTGAACTGCTTCAGGCCGTTGATCACCTCCGTGCCTTCGCGGTGTACTACGGCGGTGTCGCTGGCTTTCCCCGCCAGCGCGCTGTCCACATATTCTCGCGTCACCGACTGCACCGCTACCGAACTGGGCGCCAGCCGGCTGCGAATGGAGGAAATGCGCGCCGGCGAGCTCGCCGGCACCACCCAGTACTCCGTGCTGGTGGTGCCATCCTCCAGCTTGAGCACGACTCTGTAGTAAGTTCCCGCCGGATCCGCTCCCGCGTTGGCCGCCAGCTCCATCTGCACTTCGCCGTTCGCTCCCAGGGCCACATCCTTGCTTCCCGCCGCTACTGGCTTACCATCTGCTGTGGTGAATGCCGGCCAGGAAATCAGCAGTACGCCGCGCGCCGGGCTCCCGTCCGCCCGGTATAGCACGTCGTTAATCGTGGTCATCGCCGGTGTGCTGCCGCGCGCGCTCATGGCCGCCATTAACAGCAGCCAGCAAATTCGCCACCCTCTCCGGCGGCCCATCTTGCCCATACTCTTCTCGCTCCCTGTCGTCCTGCGGGTCCAAAGTTTGTTTACGGTTTTCACTGGGGGCGCCCCCGATCCAGATGAGCCAGGCTTTCGTAGTGCCGGCGTCTCGCCCTCGCCCTGCCTTCGGCCCGGGGCGCCCCGTTCGTGTGCCGGCAAAAATTAAAAAGGGGACACGCCCTCTGGGCGCATCCCCTGCTTCTGCTCTCTATTTTTCAGGATAGCAAATTCAATGACTATTCCGTGACTTCCGCCTCCGCTTGTTTTTCCAACTCAGCCAGCAACTTACGTCCCTTTCCTGCCATTTCTCCCCTTGACAGCTCTGGCACTCACCCCATGCTCCCCTGCACACCCCTGTCATTCTGAGGAAGCGCGAGCCGCGCTTGCTTCAGCCTGCCCAACACAGCCGACGGCGTGAGCGCGACGAAGAACCTATGCATTTCGCCTGCATCGCCGCCAAACTGCGCCTTAGCTCTAATTCTTCACCTGTCATTCTGAGCGCAGCAGGCCGATTCGCTTGCGAATCGGCCTGCGTAGTCGAAGAACCCCCGTTCAGCCAAGAATCATCTCTCCGATGTCAGGGGGTTTAGCGATGTGATCCCCAATCTGGCACGACTGGGCGTCTGCCCTGAGCTCGCTGCAGAGGACCTTGCTAGGATTGTTCCTTCCACTTTTCGGAGCCCTTATGAATTCGCCGCGGCCAGAGCGGGACCGCAGGGAACGGACGCGGGTGTCCTACGACGTGGTGGCGGAGGAGTATGCGGCGCGCATTTACGGCGAGCTCAGCGGCAAGCCGTTTGATCGCGAGTGGCTGGATGAGTTCGCCCAACGCACGTGCCTGCAGGGGCCGGTTTGCGATCTGGGATGTGGGCCGGGGCATATCGCCCACTATCTGCAGGAACGCGGAGCGCAAGCCTTCGGCCTCGACCTGTCCTTCGGCAACCTGCGGCAGGCAAAGCGCCTGAATCCCGGCCTTGGATTCGTGCAGGGCGACATGCTGGCCCTGCCCTTTGCTGGCGAGACATTAGGCGGCATCGCGGCCTTCTATTCCATCATCCACCTCGATCGCGGTCAGGTGCCCGCGGCTCTGCGCGAAATGCGGCGTGTGCTGCGTCCTGGCGGCTGGCTGCTGCTGGCTTTTCATCTCGGCACAGAAACTCTGCACGAAGATGAATTATGGGGCTACGCGGTGAATTTTGATGCCACCATGTTCACGCTGGCAGAGGTGGTCAAATACGCGGGGGAGGCCGAACTTTGGATCGAAAAATCCGTCGAGCGCGACCCCTACGCGCCCGAGGTGGAATACCAGAGCCGGCGCGGATACATTCTGGCGCGGCGGAACTGAGGCGGGCGAGGGTGGCAACCGCCTGACCCCCGCCTGACCCCCGCCTCCTGACTACCGACCCCTGGCTGCCGACTCCCGTCTTTCTGCTTTACACTACTGGCATCCTTCTGGCAGATTAGTTTGTGGAAGCCCAATCTATTGTCGTCCTCGACTTCGGCGCCCAAACCTCCCAGCTCATCGCGCGCCGCATCCGTGAACAAAACGTCTTCTCGGTAGTGCTGCCCTGCACGGCGCCGATTGACGAGATCAAGAGCTACGCCCCCGCGGGCATCGTCCTCTCCGGTGGTCCCAGCTCGGTTTATGACCAGGATGCTCCCGTTGCCGACCCGCGCGTGTTCAGCTTGGGCCTGCCCGTGCTCGGCATCTGCTACGGCTTGCAGCTGATGACCCACATGCTGGGCGGCAAAGTGCGCCCCGCCGACAAGCGCGAGTACGGCCATGCCACGGTGGAGATTCTTGACGGCTCGCGCCTCTTCACCGGCCTCCCCAAGCTGCTTTCCGTGTGGATGTCGCACGGCGACGAAGCCATGGAGCTGCCCCAGGGTTTTCGTCTAGTCGGCAAAACCCCGAATGCCGTGGCCGCTATCGAGAATCCGGAAAAGCAGATGTTTGCGGTCCAGTTCCACCCCGAGGTCCACCACACCAAGCTGGGCACCGAAATCCTGAAGAACTTTGCTCTCGAAATCTGCGGCGCTCAGCCCAGCTGGACCCCGCACCATTTTGTGGACGCCACAGTGGCGCAGGTGAAGGAAACCGTGGGCCCGCAAGGGCGAGCGATCTGCGCCCTTTCGGGCGGCGTGGATTCCTCGGTGGCGGCGGTACTGGTGCATCGCGCTATTGGCGAGCGGCTGACCTGCGTATTCGTCAACAACGGAGTCCTGCGCAAAAACGAATTCGAAAAGGTGCAGCAGAACCTGCGCGACAAGCTGGGCCTGCACGTGGTGGCGGTGGACGCCTCGCAGCGTTTCCTGGCCAAGCTGGCGGGAGTGACCGACCCGGAAAAGAAGCGCCGCATCATCGGCAACGAATTCATTGCCATCTTCGAGGAAGAAGCGGAGCGCATCAAGCGCGAGCAGGGACACGTGGAGTTCCTGGTCCAGGGCACCCTCTATCCCGACGTAATCGAATCGCGCTCGGTGCGCGGTCCTTCGCAAACTATCAAGACCCACCATAACGTCGGCGGCCTGCCGGAAAAGATGAAGCTGCGGCTGATCGAACCCTTAAAGGATTTGTTTAAGGACGAGGTGCGCAAAATCGGCCGCGACCTGGGCATGCCGGAGGAGATCCTGCAGCGCCAGCCATTTCCCGGCCCAGGCCTCGCGGTGCGCATCCTGGGCGAGGTCACGGAGGAGCGCCTGGCCCTGCTGCGCGAATCCGATGACATCGTGGTCAGCGAAATTAAGCGCGCCGGGCTGTACACCAAAATCTGGCAGTCGTTTGCCGTGCTCCTGCCGGTGATGTCCGTGGGGGTGATGGGCGACCAGCGCACCTACGCTTATACCTGCGCCATCCGCGCCGTGCACTCCGAAGACGGCATGACCGCCGACTGGGTGCCGCTGCCCACCGAGGTGCTCAAAACGATTTCCAACCGCATCGTCAATGAGATTAAGGGCATCAACCGCGTGGTCTACGACATTACTTCCAAACCGCCGGGCACGATTGAGTGGGAGTGAACCCTGCACTCAGCATTGAGCCAAGGCAACTTCTTCGGCGCGGATAAACGCAGGTGACGCAAATTTCCCATGATGCGAATGTCATCCTGAGCGAGCGCGAACTGAGCGCAGCGAGATGAGCGCGAAATCGAAGGAGCTTGCGTTTCGCCCTTGGACAGAAAAAGGCAGAGCGTGCCGCTTAGCAACGCTCTGCCGTGTTCTGCTTAGGATGCAATTTAGTGGTGCTTATCCGAGTTGTCGCTCTTGGATTCCTGCTTGCCGTGCTGCTGATTCGAGCCGGATTCGCGCGACTGCACCTGGCGTCCGCCGCCCGAAGATTCCTGACGCGGCGCCGGGCGCTCTGCGCGGGCCGGTTGCGCGCTCGGTTGCGGGTTGTTGGGACGGGCAACAGGCTGGTTGCCGCCACGGTTGAATTGCCCTGAGCCCGCGTTGGGCTGATTCTGCTGATAACGGGGCTGCGCATTCTCTACTTGCGGATTCCGCGCGCCGCGTTCGTTGGCCGGAGGCTGCGGCACAGAATGGGGCTGCCCTTCCGAGGAACCAAACGAGCGGTATCCGGGCTGCTGCCGGTTATCCTGCACCGGTTGCTGCTGCCGGTTACCCTGCGACGAAGGCTGCGGCACAGGCCGCGAGTCGCCCTGCGAGGAGCCGAACGAGCGGTACCCAGGCTGCGGCCGGTTCTCTTGTACTGATTGCTGCTGGCGGTTGCCTTGCGCCGGAGGATGCGGCACCGAACGTGACTCACCTTGCGGCGAGTTGAACGGCCGGAAGCCCGGTTGCGAGGCGTTGTTGTTCTGCGGCGGACGGGGCACGTTGCGGTACTGCGGCGCCATCTGTTCGCCATTGCCGGAATTCCGGTTCATGGGCTGCTGCTGGACTTCCTGCCTGGGCTGCTGACCCCGTCCAAAGCCGCGCTCCGCCTGCGGCATCTGCTGCCGTTGCTGCGGATTGGCCACCGGCTGACCATTGCCCGGCCGACCCGCAAACGGTTCGTCCTGCGCCATCTTGCCCGGACGGTTTACCTGCTGCTGCGCGATTCGGGTGCGCAGCGCCTGCTGCGTGCTGCTGTCGAGCGGTCGTCCCGGATTGTGCTGCAAAGCTTCCTGCTTAGCAGAGAAGGGAATTGGCCGCGGTGGAGCAGCCGTCTTCATCACTACCTGGCGCGACACCGCACGCTGGGGCGGCGCGGCGGCGCGAACATCAGCCTTTACCCCCAGAACGCTGTTGCGCGACGGCGCTACCGGGGGTGCTACCGCCACCTCCGCATGCTTCCATTGTCCGGGCGGAACTCGCATGGCTGCCTTGGCTACCGGCTGCGAGCTGGCCAGCACGTTGCCGGGCACGGCAGTTACCGCTCCCGGAACTTTCTCGTTGGCATAGCGAATGTGTACGTTGTTGTGCACATTGTTGTGGATGTTGTTGTTGACGATCGTCGTGTTGTTCGTGACGTTCGTGGTGTTGTTGTTGATGACCGTGGTGCGGTTGATATTGGTGTTGTTATTGGTCACGTAGTAGTTGTTCGTGACCTGCGTGATGTTGGTTATACGGGTATTGGAAACGTTCACCTGCTGGAAGTAACGGCGGCTGCCCCCATAGGGCGGCAGGTAGGGCTCGCCGTAACCCAGTGGGAACCAGCCCACCGTCGGTGCTGTTCCAACGGCAATGCCCACGCTCACGCCGCCACCGCCCACCCAGGCCACCAATGCGGGAGCGTACACAGGGCGCTCCACTACAGGTCCCGGCACCCAGCCCCAGGAGTCACCGTAGTAGACCCAGCGGCCGTAGTGGAAGGGGGCAAATCCCCAAGGCTCGTCGTCCACCCAAGTCCAGCCCCAGGGCTCGACC
>DATFDP010000005.1:0-62038 GCA_035252015.1 Terriglobales bacterium | reverse complement strand
AACAGAACGTTGGCGCGAGAAGTGCGCAGCCAGTCACGGACGTCTTGCGGTCCGGACGCCGCAGGTATTTGCCCGCGGAGCAGGGCGCCAGGGTCCAGGGCGTCAGGTGCGGCAATCCAGCCCAGGCGGCGGGTGGCCACGCCGGTGATGCGGAATTCGATGCCGTAGGCATCAAGCAGGTCGGCGCGTTTCCGTTCAAGAAGGGAAACGAGGGCCCGGCCCACATTTCCGAAACCTAAGAGCGCCAGGTTGTAAGTGGTAGCGGTCAAGGCAGGATTGTAGTGTCGCTCCTAACGGGCTCTGGCTTTATTTTGCGAAACTACCCAGGGCTGACGCCCTGGGCTAAAAGCTGTTTTGCCCTCCGGGCTTGCTCTGCGAGGGGGAAAAAACTGTTGGCCCCTGCACGCGGGTCGCGCACAAAACCGGTCAGGAAAGCGAATTCATACCGATACGTACCTCACACGGGCATCAGATAGCGGAAATAATCGTTGTCGCGCTTCCAGCCCAGACTCTCATAGAGGCGCTGCGCGGGATGATTGTCCACCGCGGTTTCCAGCCACAGGCCATCGGCTTTCGTTTCCACCGCCCACTGGCGCGCACGCTCCATCAGCGCTTTAGCGGCGCCGCTACGCCTCGCCTCGGGAGCAACAAACAGGTCATTCAGGATCCACATCCGCTTCATTGCGGTGGAAGAGAAGCAGGGATAGAGCTGCACGAAGCCCACCGCTTTATCGCCGGCTTGGGCCAAGAAAACCACGGATTCGCCGCGCTCCAGGCGCTCGCTGAGAAATGCGCTCGCTCCTGCCAGGTCAGATTTGTGTTTATAGAACTGACGATACGCGTCGAACAATGGCGCGATACGCTCCGCGTCCTTGGCGGCGGCACGAGCGATGCGAAGCGAGGCGGCAGGATGGGTTGAAGACATAGGAAACCTCTAATAGGCATCCGACCCTCAGGGGGCTAAACCCAGGGTGGGAGTGACGCTATGCGCGGCTGAAGCCGCGCCCTTCCGAAACCAAGCGGCCTCTTGACTTCATCCCATGGTGTGCGCGCGCTCCGGCTGAATTTTAAAGATCACGCGCACCTCGCCCGGCCTGCGATTGGGATACTTATCCATGCCCAGGTACTTTTTGGCCATCTTGTCAATGTGCGCGTCGGCGCCGTTGTTTGTCACCTCTGCCACCTTGCCCTCTACTCCCAGGTAGCGATAGGGATTGTCCGGGTCGATGATGGCGAGCGCCACGCGGCCATCGCGCCGTAGGTTGCGGTCTTTGACCCGGCCTTCGGCGGTGTTGACAATGACGTGCTTGCCGTCATAATCCACCCACACCGGTGTCACCTGCGGGCTGCCGTCGGGTTTCAAGGTGCCCAGGCTCGCGAATGCTTTCTTCTTGAACAGGTCGGTGTATTTGTCGGGAATTACTCCAGCCATCGGCGTCCTCCTGCGTGTAATCGCAAGAAAGGATTATAAATGGGAGGAGCACTTGAAAGTCAGCGCTCGGCCAACGGGGAGCGAGCAATTAGTATTTAGCACCTAGCATTTAGCCACAGCACCTGAATGTCGGTCCTAGGAGAATCGTGCGCGGCTAAGTGCTAATTGCCAACTCCTAATTGCTTCTTTCACCCAAATCCGCGGCGATGCGCGGAATCACCGCCCGCAGCAGGGCGATGAACTGGCCCTTGACGCGCTCGCCAGTCTCCAGCACTTCTTCGTGGTTGATGGGCTGGTCGAGAATGCCGGCAGCCATGTTGGTGACGCAGGAGATGGCCAGCACCTTGATGCCCATCTGCCGGGCCACGATCACCTCGGCGACGGTGCTCATGCCCACCAGGTCGGCGCCGATGGTGCGCAGGAAGCGAATCTCAGCCGGCGTTTCATAATTCGGACCGAGCAGCGCGGCGTATACGCCTTCAAAGCAGGTGAGACCCAGGCGGCGCGCTTCCTCGAGTGCGGCCTGGCGATAGGGTTTGTAGTGGGCGCGGGTCATGTCGGGAAAGCGCGGCCCGAAGCGCTCGTCATTTTGCCCGAGCAGCGGATTGCGACCCTGCAGGTTGATGTGGTCACTAAGCAGCACCAGGCAGCCCTGCTTGTATTCCAGGTTGATGCCGCCGGCGGCATTGGTCAAGATGGCGGCTTTCACACCCATGCGCCCCAGAGCACGCATGGGAAAGGCGACTTCCTGCGCGGAGTAGCCCTCGTACATGTGCACGCGTCCTTGCATGGCGGCTACAGGAACACCCTCGCATTTGCCGATAGCCAGCACGCCGGCGTGGCCGACTGCAGTTGAGCGCGGGGAAAAGGGAATCTCCTGGTAGGGGATGCGAGCCGCATCTTCGAGTTCGTCAGCGAAGGCGCCCAAGCCCGAGCCCAGAACGACGGCAATTTTCGGGCGCAGCCTGGTTTTGGCCAGGATGAACTGCGCCGCCTGCTCGGCGCGGGTGTACTCGTCGGAGGTTGGCTGGGTTCGCGGTTCGCTGCTCATAAGAGTTCCGCAGTTAGCAACACACGCTATTAATATCATCTTGAGCAAGCGTGAACCGAGCTAAGCGAAGCGTGCGCGAGTCGAAAGACCTTGTGCCTGTTAGAGAGAAACGCGAGGTGCTTCGACTCACCATCACCGCTGGCGTGGTGCTGGCTCGCTCAGCATGACAATCGTAAAATAATGCTGATTCAAGCACACCATCAGCCAAGCGCTAACTGCCAATTGCTAAGTGCTGGTTTAAAACTTGGCTTCGAACTTGTCGAACTCGCCTTCTGCCCGCCATTGCACTTGTGCCCGCTCGCTGGCGTCCAGGAATTTGCGGCAGGACGGCGAAGGCGAGTTTCTTGCCGGCGAATCGGCCGCGCAGGCATGCACCAGGCGAAACGTGCGGGCGTCCTTCCACAGGCTGGCGCCGGGCAGAAAACTGTGCTCCAGGCTAGCACGCGCCATGTCTTTAAGCTGCGAATAGCTTAGGTTGTAGCCCTCCACTGCGCGCAAATATTCGTGCGTCATGTCAGACCTCGACACCCCTTCATCGTCGGTGGCCAGGGTCACCGGTACGCCATATTTCATGTAGATGGGCAACGGGTGTTCATTGCCGCGCACGCCCAGAATCAGGTCGTTGCTGGTGAGGCAGATTTCCACCAGCACGTCGCGCCGCGCCATCTCTTTCAGCAGGCCGAGGGGATCGGTTTCGCGCATCACGTCCACGCCGTGGCCGATGCGCTCCGCGTGGCCGATTTCCACCGAATCGCGGATATGAAAGCTTAAGCCCTCGGGCGGCACCATTCCGTCGGACAGTTCGCCGGCGTGCAGGCTGATGTGCACCTTGGGATAAATACCGTGCAGGTAGTCAATCATCTTCATGTGCAGGCGGAAATCATGCATGGGCACGTACCAGTCTTCGGGCATGACCAAATTGAGGCCGACGACGCGAGGGTCGGCCTGGGCCAGCTCAAAGCCGGTCAGGATTTGAGCAAACACCTGTTCCGGTGGGAAACCGCGCAGCACCTGGTAAAGGCAGCGCACCGTGACCTGGCAGCCAGGCTGCGCGTCTGGCGTGCCGCAATGAAGGTCCTGGCGCATGCGGGCTTCATCTTCATCCAGCGATTTGCGGGCGGCAACAATCAAGTCTGGGAGGCCGTTGGCCTGCAATCGCTGGCGCATCTGGGCAAAATCTTCGCTCCAGCCCACCCTCGCACCCAGGTGAATGGCCTGGCCATTGTCGGGAGCGTACATCAGCTCCAGGTAGGTAACGCGGTCGCCGGCGGAGAGTTTGGCCGCCTCCGCCAGCATGTCGCCGATATGGCCGGCAGTCACGGCGTCAAATTTCAAAAATGAATTGAAAAAGTGGTCATGACCGGAGTCGCGAGCGGCGTTCCAGTCGCGCATCGAAAAGGCGTCCACCAGCTGCGCATATAAGGCGGGATCCTTCAGCGCATTGGAAGCGGGCGGCTTCCCGGCGGATTGGTCACAGGGAGGGGCAAGCAGCGTCATGCTGGCCCGGTCCACACATAAACCGTCCTGGGCCGCCCACTGGAGGAAGCTCTCGGCATAAATTGCGCCGTAGAGATGGTTGTGCAGGTCGCCGCCCTTGGGCATCTGTTTCAGGAAGGCCATTAGCAGCGAAGGCTGATGGCGCACTGAATCGAGGTAATGCGCCGTGCGCTGCTCTGTCGAAGGCTTTTGCGCTGCCAGAGGCAGTGCCAATAGTGCCAGAGCGGCGACCACCCGCCGCAAAGAACGATTACAGGCTGTGTTCATCAATTGAGTCGCATGATTTTACTCTCTGCGCCGCGTCATTATAGTTGCCGGTCTTCTGCGGCAAAGCGCCGCATGTGCGAAACCCGCAGCTGGAGCCAATTACTGGAAATTTCCACATTCTCTCAACGTTCAAACCCGCCCTTTTTTGAGGGTTCGCAGATGCGGAAGCGCGCATTTGCCGCGCTGCTCAACGTTCTTGAGCCAACTCGCCCAGCCGGCTGCACCAAAATGCGGGCAGTGGCGTGTGGAAGCGCCGCAAGCCTAAGAAAACGCGGCCTATAAACTTCCGCCTTAGCAGTTGACTTAAGGAATGGAAGGAGTAAAAAGATAATCGTTCTTCGGCAATTTCTGATGTTTACCCGGTTGGCGTAGCGTCCGGGGCTCGAGCGAGATCACCCTTGCAGCCGCAAGGCAAGTGAGGGAAGGTCAGCAAGGGTCTATAGCAAAGCGCTGGTCGAGGCGAACAGGAAACCTGCTGAAAAGCAATTGGAGTCCCGAGGCGTTGTACAGATTTACCCGGTTGGCGGTGAGCCCGGAGCCCGAGCGGAACGATCGCGCGCTGTAACCCGCAAGGAAGCAGCGAGTGCAGGTCGGCAAGGGTCTAAAGCGAGCTACTGGCTGAGGCGAATGGGTGCAACACCACCTCGGGACTCTTAATGTTCATAGGCACTTTTTGACGACGTGCCCCCGGCAAAAACTACCCTCCCCCAAAGCCCCAAGTTAATTCCCGCTGCTTTCAGTAAGTGAGAGTTCATCTGTCCTCTTATTTCCTTCGCGTAAGCGACTGAACACAACAAAACCCCAACCGACGCTCCAGCGCCCCGATTTTGGTACACTCGGCGGCCCGAGCAAAGGCAAGGAGGAGCGGCATGATTGGCAGGAGAAGCATGTTTGTGCAAGCCGTGACGCTGCTGGCGGCAGTGGTGGTGATGAGCGGCGGGTTGTGGGCCTGGACGGGGCGGAGTCCCGTCCCCACACAGGCATCCGCAGGGCAGAGCGCTGAGCAGAAGCCACAGGCGATTACATATCTGCGCTGTGGGACGCTGATTGATGAAAGAACAGAGCAGCCACGGCACAACGTAGATGTGGTCATCGAAGGCGAAAGCATCAACCAGGTTCGGGCCGCCAGCTACGACCAGATGATGCCCAGAGGCGCAACCCTGATTGATCTCTCCCGCGAGACCTGTTTGCCGGGGCTGATTGACGCACATACGCACACGCTGCTGACGGGCGACGTCACCGAAGAGGACTACAACAAGCAAATCTTGCAGGACTCGGACGCCTACCGTGCCATCGTAGCCACGCAATCGGCGCGGCTGGCGCTGGGCTATGGGTTCACCACCATTCGCGACCTGGAAACCGAGGGCGCAGGCTACGCCGATGTGGATCTGAAGCACGCCATCGAGCGCGGAATTACCGATGGTCCACGTATGAAAGTCGCCACGCGAGCCCTGGATGTGACTGGCGCTTACCCGGTGCTGGGCTTCCGCTGGGATTGGCCGGACTGGCCGCATGGCGTGCAGGTGTGCGACGGGGCCGACGGCTGCCGCACTGCGGTGCGGGAGCAGATTTCTAAGGGTGCCGACTGGATCAAAACCTACCTCGATGGCGGCTACCGCGTGACCGCGCAACGAGTGGTCGAAGACCGGCCCACCTTTACCATGAACGAACTGAATGCGATTGTGGACGAGGCCCACCGCGAGAACCGGCCTGTGGCTTCACACGCCATCGGCATTAATGGTGTTCACAACGGGGTGACGGCGGGAGTGAATTCCATCGAGCATGGCATGTACATCGCGCCCGACGATCTGAAGACGATGGCGCAGAAAGGGATTTATTACGTGCCCACACTGTTTGTGGGTGAGTATGTGGCCCAGGGCCGGGCCGCCGCGGGTGCGAAGGTGTGGGAGCAGATGATTTCGATTCATGGCGACACATTTAAGCGCGCGCTGAATTCCGGCGTGAAAATTGCTTTTGGCACCGACGCCGGCGGCTTTCCCTGGACAGTGAATCCGGCGCGGGAATTTCCCCTGATGGTGAAGTACGGTATGACGCCGGCGCAGGCTATTCGGTCAGCTACCGCCACCGCCGCCGAGTTGCTGGGCATGCAGGACAAAGTTGGGACCATTGAGGCAGGCAAGTACGCCGATATTGTGGCCGTGCCCGGAGATCCGCTGCGAGATGTGACGGAATTGGAGAAGGTGAACTTCGTATTAAAGGGTGGAGTGGTCTACAAAAAACCTTAACGCAGAGGACGCGAGGGCGAAATTGACGATTGAAAATTAAGGTTGACGATTGAAAAGCGGAATACGAACGTCTGCCACCCTGAGTGAGGACGCACCTGGAGATTCCGTCCGAGTAACAAGCGTGAGCGGATCGCCGGTGCAAGTCCTTTCGTCAGCAGCACTCCTGGCGGCGTTTGCGGGTGCAAAAGCGCGGGGTCCCTCGACTGCGCCGGCTGACTCGGAAGCGAGTCCCGCCGACTGCGCTCGGGATGACGATGCTAATTACTTATTGTTGCTGCTGAGGTTGTTGTTGCTGCTGCTGCTGTTGTTGCTGTTGTTGTAACTGCTGCATGCGTTGCAGTTCCTGCAGCAGTTGTTCGGGGGTCTTGACGCCGGCGGGTTGCTGCGCGCCAGGCTGAGCAGCGCCGGGAGTCGATGCTTGCGGATAGGCTTCTCCGGGCGGCGCTTGGGGCGGTTGCTGGCTGGCTTGGTCGTCAGCAGCCGGCTGCTCGGGTGGAATTTCTGACTCATCCGTGCTGGCGTCGGGCGGCATCTCCGGCTCGTTGGACATGACCTGCGGTTCAGGCTGAGGCTGCTGGTAGGCAGCCACTGGCGGGCTAGCGGATGTTCCTTCGGCGCCGGCCGCCTTGGGCGTGAGAATGACGTGCCGCAATCCTCCCGGATTAGTGGTGGAGGCGACCATCACGTAGTCATAGCGGGAGCCGTTGAGGAGTTCCGCCAGAACGTTGCGCGCCGGGCCCGGGCCCATACGGCCGGCCACGCGCTCGAATCCGGCGCCGGGCGGCAGTTCAATGGCCGCGCCGGTCAGGCGGGCGACAGAATGAAGAATGTCGGCCAAAGTGGAGTTGCGGGAAATAATGGTGAGCTGGCCGTTCAGGTAGCTGACCTGCGGCGGCTGGGCCGGCATCTGTTCCAGGGTTGGAGGCGGCGCGGGGGGAGCGGGCGGAGGAGTGGGCTCGACAACGGGCTTACCTGCAGCCTTGACGCGCACTGTATGCGGCTTTTGCATTTTTTGAGGAGCGCCCCAAAGCAGTGTCGGCAGAAGTCCAAGAGCAAGGAAAACAATCGCGAATTGCCGGGAACGGAACATGGGAAACGGCCGCGCTGGGGAGTGGGGCCCGTGGGGTAAAGAGCCTGCTAGATTGTAGCACTCCTGCGGCGGGAACAAGGTAACATGACCAGAGTTACATCTAAGTGGCTGCACCATATGCGTTTGCTTGCATCTGAGTAGCCGGATTTGGCATCGTAGCAGTAGTGGCCCACTCAGCGGACTTGGCTATGATGAGAACGAGAAGATTGTGTTGTCTTGCGCGTCCAGGTGTAGTTTTTTTAGGCGTTTTTTGCCTCATTTTGGAACTGAGCCAGCTTGTCAGGGCGCAGGAGGCCTGCCTGACCGCTACCGATATGGGGGCCAACGCCGTGGCCACACTGCAGAACACGGCTAAACGCTACTTTCAGTTCGCGGCAACGGGTGACAGCGCCAGCTTAAAGCAGGATGCCATACCGAGCCTGGCGGCAAGTTTTGGCGGAGTGGAAGCGGCAGTAAACGATCACAAACAGGATTTTGCCGGAACGCAGAGCACAGTACGAACGCCTTATGTGCTGGAAGCCTCAGGCACAGCGCCGCTGGAGAAGGCGGAGTTTTTTTGCGGCATCTATAACTCGCCGGACCGGGTCGGTTTTTCCATTCCCAACCTCCCGCCAGGAACCTATGGTGTGGTCATTCAGGACGTGACCACGGCGAAAGCAGCCAGGTACAGCATCACCATGATTCTGCAGGCGCAGATGGCGGGGACAAGCAACGCGCAGAGCGAAAATCCGGAGGCCGCGCTGGCGGGGGCAAGCTGGAAGCTGGCCGGATACTATGTGCGGCCGGAGACCATCAACGGCCACGACGGGCAATGGTTCTGGGACAAAGCGCGGCAGTACAAGGCGCAAGGCCAGACGTTGAACGCCTACTACTACCTGATTGAGGCACGGCAACTGCTTTCGCCGGTGGACTTCATGGGCACACCGCAACTGGACAAAATTTACGACGAAACTCAGCAAGTGGTGCCCAAGGACATGCCGGTGAGCGGGCCGGTGGACAACGCGATGGGCGGGCAGACATTCAAGCTGGTGCAAGTTTTTCCTGTGCCTGTGGGCCAGGATATGGACCTGGTGATCCGGTATCAGGTGCCCGACATCTCCGACAGTGCGAAAACGTTTCAGCAAAACATGATCGTAATCAAGGCGTTCGTGGCTAAATATCCGGAAGTGCGCGGGGCCTTTGACGCGGTGGTGGCGCGGGCGGTGAATCCGCAGGGGCAAGACTATGGCTCACTGCTGCCGATGAAGGAAATCAAGTAGCAGTTCTTAGTTCTCGGTTTCCGAACAATTCATCTGTGCACGTGAGCTTCTAGCCTCTGGCTATTAGCTTCTGGCTGGAGGCTTGCGCGCGAGGCTGAGCCTCCGCCCAATGCTAATCTTTACTGGTGCACTCAGATTGTTTCTGGGTGGCCTCCATGAACCCTGAAAAGCTGCGAAAAATTTTCGAACAGGTCCGTCGCGGGAAGGTCTCGCCGGATGAGGGAGTGGAGTTGCTGCGCCATTTGCCCTTCGAAGACCTCGACTTCGCGAAAGTAGATCATCACCGGGCGCTGCGAGTGGGCATGCCGGAGGTAATTCTGGGGCAGGGCAAGACGCCGGCGCAGGCAGGAGAGATTTTTGCGCGTCTGGCGCGGCACTCGAAGAACGTGCTGGCCACCCGGGCAACGAAAGAGCAGTTCGCTGCGGTGAAGAAGCAAGTGCGCGGCGCAGAGTACCGGGAGCTGGCGCGAGCCATCACGCTGCACCGCGAGCGGAAGAACTACGGCAAGGGCACCATAGCAGTTGTATCAGCCGGAACCAGCGATGTGCCGGTGGCGGAAGAAGCGGTGGTCACCGCTGAGGTGATGGGCAACAGCGTGGAGCACTTCTATGATGTGGGCGTGGCCGGCATTCACCGTCTGCTGGCGCATCGGAAGGCGCTGGCGCAAGCGCGGGTGGTGATTGTGTGCGCCGGCATGGAGGGCGCGCTGCCCAGCGTCGTGGGCGGACTGATTGGTGTGCCGGTGATCGCGGTGCCTACCAGCATCGGCTATGGAGCATCGTTTGGAGGACTGGCGGCGCTGCTGGGCATGATGAATTCGTGCGCGTCCAACGTCACGGTAGTGAACATTGACAACGGGTTCGGTGCCGCTTATGTGGCGACACTGATCAACCGGGTATAAGCCCACTGCTATCTTTCGCGTTTCATGTCGCCATTGGCGTGGGTAGCCAGTTTCCCGCTACAATAGCAATCACCTCAAACAGAGCTACTGATGAAGATTTCCCGGGTGTGGTGGAGGGGTTTGAGCGGAGGCGCCGGCCTGCTGGCGTTGCTGGCGCTGGCTGTGTTTGCCATCGGCTGCGGCGATGTTTTTCGTCCAGTGGCGGTTCCTATCGCCGGACCACCGGGTGATCCTCAAACCACCTCATTTGCATTCGCTCTCAACCAGAACGCGCCGGCGAACGCCGGCAGCATTACGCAAATCAATGTTCCCGGCGATTCGGCAGTGTTTTCCACGGCTACGGGGCTGGGGCCGGTGCACGCGGCGTTTCTGCCGCCAGGCGAGTCTCGCATCTATGTGGCCAACCGCGACGACGACACGGTCACGACTTATCTGCCCAGCCTGACCAGCCAGGCGCCCACGGTGCTGAATCTGCCCAGCGGCTCGAAGCCGGTTTATCTGGCGACCACCGAAACATCAAAAATGTACGTGGCAAATGCAGGCGGCAACAGTGTGGGAGTGATTGACGGCACACTGAGCGCGCTGACCACGGTAGTGGCGGTGGGGACGACCCCAGTGGCCCTGGCGGAGACTGCGGACGGCAAAAAAGTGTATGCAGTGAACCAGGGCAGCGGGAATGTCTCCGTGATTGACACGGGCAGCGACACGGTAATCAGCACCATTCCAGTAGGGAACTCGCCAATATGGGCACTCTTCAGTCCGGATGGGCTGGAACTCTATGTCCTGAACCAGGGGTCGGGGACAGTTTCGGTAATTGATAGAACCAGCGACGCGGTAGTCACCACATTGCCGGCAGGTACTACGCCAGTGCACATGGTGGTGGACAAGCAGTTCAACCGGCTCTACGTGGTGGACGGCGTCAGCAGCAATAATTTGTGGATTTTTGACGCCTCGGTGGACCCGCCGGTGGCGCTCAAGACGCTGACGTTGCCGGTGGCCAATCCCACGTCCATAACGGTGCTGGCAAATGGGTTGAAGGCCTACGTTCCCAGCCAGCAGATAACCGCGCCAGCGCTGAACTCGCTCTGTCCCGTAAGCAGCATTCCGTGTGCCCTGTCGGTGATATCAGTCGCAATCGTGGATACCACGAGCAATACAATCCGGAGCACGGTTTCGCTCACGAGCCCGGTGCAGCAGGTTTGTAATCCGGGCAATGTGTTGTTTACTCAGACCGGGGGCGTGCGTTTTCGCGCCTTTGCGACTTCTTCCTCGAACAACAACCGGGTTTACATTTCCAGCTGCGACGCCGGAGTGATTCACGCTGTGAACACGACGAACGACAGCCTTGTAACCGATCTTGCCGCGCCTATCAGCTCATTTGCCCCACTCACCTCCACCAGTCCGCCGCCGCCGCAGCAGCCGGTATTTATCCTGCCAGGCCCGTAGAAGCAGTTGTCAGTGGTCAGTTGCCAGTTGTTTCCCGATACGATCGGCGTCGGGAGCAGAGCTGTCTTCAGAGTCGAAGCTCGTTCCAATGAGCCGGTGGAGCGGGAAGGTCAGAGACTGGCCACTGATAACTGGCAACTGACCATTGATACTAGATCTGCTCCCCGCGGCGGCGGCGCTTGTAGTGCATGGCGATGTTCATGAAGACTTTGCCGCTATCGGTATCGAAGCACATGAGCATCGCCTCGGTATCTTCGCTGCTTGTGGGCCCATCACCGTTGTGCAGTTGCGGCGGATGCACCTTGAAACGAAAGCCCTGGTCGTTGAGGGTGGTGATGGCGTTGCCAATCACCTGATTGGCAAGCTCGCAGATAGTTTCGCGCACCAATTCTTCGGATTCCTGGCGCTCCGTGCCGGTCATGACGCTGGCCATGCGAGTGGCGGTGGCCGGTTCCACGTCAAAGATGATGCGGCCTTCGATGTCGCCCACGACCTTGACCAGGGCGGCGACTCCCTTGCTGTGGTAGGCGCTGGGCTCCATGGTGAAGTGGCCGAGGCGGGTCTGGCAGTTCAGGTTCTGAGCCAGGACGGCGTCGGCGGCGTTGATGAATGGCTGGATCAGTTCCATTTTCATGTTCAGGACCCCTGGGTGGCGCCCTTGGCCACCACGCATTCCTCACCCATGACGTATTTGATTACCTCGTAAAGTACTTCGGCTTTAACCGGCTTCTGCACAAAGTGGCGGGCGCCGCGCTGCAGGGCGGCTACGATGTTTTCCTGATAGCCGACGGAGGAGACCATGATGACGCGCGCTTCGGGGTGCTGGCGCACGATGCGCTCAGCGGCCTCGATGCCTTCCATCTCCGGCATGGTGATGTCCATGAGCACCAGGTCGGGGTGAACGCGGTCGTATTCGGCTATGGCGGCGCGCCCGTCGCCGGCCTCGCCGGCCACCTGGCCGCCAAACGATTCGGCCATGCGGCTCAGGTTCTTGCGCGCAAACACCGAATCATCCACGATGAGATAGCGCAGCGGTTGTCCGTCCTTGCGGAGTACTCGCGCGAACTGCTCCATACAACTCTCCTTCCACGGGGCGGGCGAAGCCGCCTCCTTACTGCTCAATCCGTCTGGCCGGCTTGCGCGCGCGCCAGCCGACCAGCAGGTTGCACTTCGTGCAGGCACTGGGCTTGTAGCGTGTTGGCCAGCACGTCGAGCCCCACTACACGGATGGCGTGACCGCGCTCAATTGCGGCGCGGGGCATGCCGAAAACGGTGCAGGATTCCTTATCTTGAGCGATGGTCATGCCGCCCGCGGCTTTGACCGCGCCCATGGCGTCAGCGCCATCGTCGCCCATGCCGGTCATAAGCACGGCAATGGCGGCCGGCCCAAACTCGTCGGCCACGGAGCGAAAGAGCACATCCACGGCAGGGCGGTGGCCATTGACGCGGGGTTCATCGCTGAGCACGACCACATCGCCCAGGGGCATGCGGCGCGCGCGCATGTGGCGGTTGCCGGGACAGATGAGCACGCGGCCCGCCTGCAGCAGGTCTCCGGATTGCGCCTCCTTGACCTCGAGCGGGCAGCACTCGTCCAGGCGGCGAGCAAACATATCCGTGAAACCTTCCGGCATATGCTGCACCACCAAGATGGAACCGGGGAAATCTCCCGGCAACTGCGCCAGCAGATACTGCAGGGCGTTGGGTCCGCCGGTGGAAATGCCAATGGCGACCACGCGCGTGGGTGAGCGGCGCAGCCGCTGCCGCGGTTTCTCCGTTTTCTGAAAGCTCAAAAGCGGCGGGCTAGGAGCGCGGGGCGCGCCCGTGTTGGCCGCGATTTTAATTTTGCTGATCAACTCCTGAGCTACTTCCTGCATGTGGGCGGAAGCATCGTGGGGCTTGGCGACGAAATCGAGCGCGCCCATGGCCAGCGCCTTGAAGGTGGCGGAGGCGCCCTGGGTGGTATGAGAGCTGACCACGATGACCGGCAGGCGATAGCGCAGGGTTATCTCGCGCAGGGCCTGCATACCGCTCATACCGGGCATTTCCAGGTCGAGGGTGACCACCTGGGGCTTGAGTTCTTCGATCTTTTTGAGGGCGAAACTGCCATCAATGGCGGTGCCCACAACCTGAATGGAGCCGTCGGCCTGCAGGATCTGGGGAATGAGTTTGCGCATGAGCGCGGAATCGTCCACCACCAGCACGCGCACCGGGTCGCTCATTGCGCACCTCCGGGCAGGCTGGATGCGGGGGTAGGAGGAGGCGCAAGTTGTGCAGGCGCGGCGGGCAGCGGCGTCAGCGATTGCCGGGAATAGTGTTCCACAACGGCGACCAGGTTCAGCATGAGGACGACCGTGCCATCGCCCAGGATGGAGGCGCCGCTCACCAGTTCGCTGGCGATCACCTGTCCGTCCAGCGGCTTAATAACCAGTTCCTCCTCGCCCACCAGGGTGTCCACGATGAGCCCGTAACGGCGCTCGCCCAGAGCGATGACCACTATGAAAATGCGCTTGCCGGGGTTGAACTCGGCGGGTGGACTGCCCAGGCGCACCAGGGTGAGCACAGTATTGCGAAGCTGCAACACTTCGTGGTTGTCCACGCGATGGATGGCGCCCTCGGAGGCGCGGCTGATTTCCACCACCGCGTTCAGGGGAATGGCGTAGAGGCGCTCCTGGATGCGCAGCAGCAAGGACTTCATAATCGCGAGAGTCAGAGGCAGCTTGATGACAAATGTGGCGCCTTGCCCCGGTTGCGACTGGATGCTGATGCTGCCTTTCAGGCGCTGCACAACGCTTTGCACCACATCCATGCCGACGCCGCGGCCGGAAATTTCGGTGACCTGCTCGGCGGTGGTGAAGCCGGGGCGGAAGATAAGCTCCAATACTTCCGCGGGGCTGAGGCGGGCGGCTTCCTCGCTGCTCAGCAGGCCGCGTTCTACTGCCTTGTTCAGGATGAGAGCGGGATCCAGTCCGCGCCCGTCGTCTCCCACTTCGATTACCACGTGATTGCCCTGGTGATAGGCGTTGAGGCGAACCGAGCCCTTAGTGGGCTTGCTGGCCTTGTGGCGTTCCTCTGGGCTCTCCAGTCCATGATCGATGGCATTGCGCACCAGATGGGCGAGAGGCTCAGCGATAGCGTCGAGAATGCTCTTGTCCAGTTCGGTCTGCTGGCCGCTGAGCAGAAGAGCGACCTCTTTGCCGCACTGCTTGGCGACATCGCGCACCAGGCGGGGGAATCGGCGGAAGAGATGCTCCACCGGGACCATGCGCACCTGCATGGCGGAACGCTGCAGGTCGTTGAGCACGCGGGTCTGGAAAGCCATGGCATCGGCAAACCTGGGGCGCAGCGAATCCTTGGGAAAGCGGCGGCTGAATTCAGCCAGCACCTGCTGCAGCATGGAGCGGCCGATGATGAGCTCGCCGATCAGATTGAGCAGCTGGTCCAGGCGCTCAGCGTCCACGCGCAAAGTATTTTCCAGGGCGGCAGCGGTCGGGGCCTGCGCAGCGGGTAATTCGGCGGCGGACGCGTGCCCGGTCTGGCGGGCTTTCCAGGGAGTAACTTTGGCGGCGGCGATGACCGCGGGAATAAGGCAGCGCTCGGTGATCCACGCCTCCGGCTTTTCGCTGCTGATAACCACTTCAAAATGCGAAATCTGTTCGGAGGCGGCATTTTCCGGCTGCACCGCGAGAACTTCGCCGGCACGCTGCAAAACGTTGTGGAAGAGCTGCCAGGCGGCGGCCTTCATGGGGCAGTTGGGGTCCAGGTCAGCCACGATGCGGTAAAGTCTTTTGCCGCGCTGCAAGGCCTGGTTGATGGCGATTTGCTGGTATTCGCTCCAGGAAACCTGAGGCGCAGAGGGCGCGCGGGAGGGGACTTGAGACTTGCCCTGGGCGCCGGGGCGCAATTTGGTCATAGCAGCGCGCAGAGGCTCAACGCTGGGAAGAGGCAGGCTGCCGCGATAGGCGGCCAGAATGCCATCGAAAGTGTCGGCGGCGCTGAGCACCAGTTCCACCAGTTCGGCGCTGGGCGCGGCGCTGGTGACTTCCGGGGCCAGCGCATCCTCCAGTTCATGGGCGATCTGGCTGAGTTCGCGGAAGCCGACGGCCGCGGAATCACCTTTCAGCGTGTGTACGGCACGGCGAATGCTGCGCGTGACCTCCGCGTCTCCGGAGGTCTTTTCCAGGCGCAGAGCCTCCTCGTTGAGGGCCTGCAGGATTTCCTGTGCGCTCTCAAAAAAGAGTTGGCGGAGTTCGGCCACGCGGTCGTCGGAGAAGAAGTTCACGCTTTCACCTCCACCCGCTGGTAGGCGGTGCCATTCTCGCGATGGACCATGCGGAATTTTTCGCTGATTCCGAACAGGCTTTCGGCGTGGCCAAGGAAAAGGTATCCCTCAGGATTCAAACAGCGGTAGAACTTGTCCACCAGGCGCTTCTGCTCCGGCTCGTCGAAGTAAATCATGACGTTGCGGCAGAAGATTACGTCGTTGCGCTGGGGCAGAAACTCGGTTTTCAGATTGTGAAAATCGAAGCGCACCAGGTCCTTCACCGCTTTCTTTACCGCGTACTTGTCGCCCACCTTGTCGAAATAACGCAGGCGATAGGCGAAATCCACAGCTTCCATCTGAACATCGGTGTAGACGCCGTCCTGGGCCGTGCGCAGGGCGGTGTAGCTGATGTCGGAGGCCAGCACCTCTACCTTCCAGGGGGGTGGCACCAGCGGCTTGGGCGTGGGCATCTCGTAGGGCAGAGGATTGCGGAGGTAGTAGTAGGAAAGCGCGTCGCAGATGAGCATGGCGATGGTGAAGGGTTCCTGGCCGGTGGAGCAGCCGGCACTCCAGACGCGCAGGCTGCAATCGCGCCGCTCCTGCTTGCGCTGCAGCAATTCCTCCATGATCACCTTGTGAAACAGATCGAACTGCGCCTTGTTGCGGAAGAAGCTGGTTTCGTGGATGGCCAGGTTCTCCAGCAGCACCGACATTTCGCGCTTGCCCTCGCTGCTGGTGAGCAGGCGGTAATAGCTGTAGAAGGAGGGCGTCTGGCAGGCGCGCATGCGACGCAGCAGGCGGTCCTGCAGGAAGTGGGTGCGGCGCTCGTCAAAGTGAAGGCCGCACTCCTGGTAGACGAGCACCTGCAGCAGCTTGAGTTCGCTGTCTGTGAGCGAGCCCGCGGCAGCCGGGGCGCTGATGGGATCGTCGAGTTTCATTTGCCTCCGGCTTGCGCCCGCAACGAGGCAGGCAAGAAGAATGAGTCGCCGGCGACGCGCGCCTCCGCCTCCGGCCGGTTCTGTGGTTCAGCCGCCGGCAAAAGCCGGGCCAGGTCTATGAGGATGATCAAGCGACCCTGGAGCTTGCCCACCCCAGTGACGCAGTTGAGGCGTCCTTCCTGGACCAGTGCGGGCGGCGCTTCGATCTGGGAGGGCGCGACCTTAAGCACCTCGGAAGCGGAATCCACCACCAGGCCGAGCAGCTTGCCGTTGACCTCGGCGACCAGAATGCGATTCCGGTTGCTGGGCTGGGCGGCGGCTTCACCGAACCGCTTGCGCAGGTCAATGATGGAAACAATTTTGCCGCGCAGGTTGATGACGCCTTCCAGGTAGTCGGGCGCGTCGGGCACGGCGGTGATTTCGGGCACGCGCACGATTTCGTGTACCGCGGTGATGGGCACGCCATAGGTCTCGCGGCCCACCCGGAATCCGACGATCTGCAGGTCCTTTTCCATACAACTCCGTCAGGCTCGCGAAGCGGCGGCCGCGGCCCGGCGCTCGGGAGCGGTTCTGGCCGCTTCCAGAATGGCTTCGAGCACGAAGCGGTCCATGGCCTCCAGGAGCGAGCGCGCCATCTTCGACATCTGCTCCGCCGAGGCCGCCAATTCGGTAGAGCCGGAAGTGCTCTGCTGCACTAGTTCGCGCATGCGCTCCATGGCCTTTACCACGGCTTGTGCGCCGGAAGCCTGCTCCTCCACCGAAGAGCTGATCTCGTGCGTGATTTCGTTCAGGCGAGTGGTGGCCTTGGCAATCTGCGAAGAGCCATGCGATTGCTCATTAGTGGCGGCCCCAATTTCCTGCGCGAACTTGTAAACCTCGGTGACTACATTGGAAATTTTCTTCAGTGCTCCGTTGAGTTCCTGGCCCAGGGTGAGGCCCTCGTTGACGATGGCGGTGCTGCGGTCCATGTTGTCCACCGCCTTGCGAGCCTCGCGCTGGATGCTCTGGATGAGGTCGGAAATTTCCTTGGTGGATTGCGCCGATTTTTCCGCCAGCTTACGGACTTCGTCCGCCACTACGGCAAAGCCGAGGCCGTGTTCGCCGGCGCGGGCAGCTTCGATGGCCGCATTCAAAGCCAGCAGGTTGGTTTGCTCGGCCAGATCGTCAATCACCTCGATGATTTTGCCAATGTCATCGGCGCGCTGACCGAGCACGTCAATGATGTCGCCGGAGGAACGGATGGCCAGGTTGATGCGGTTGAGGCCGTCGGTGGCCTTGTCCATGGTGGCGATTCCATTGTGCACTTCCTCGCGTGAGCGGTTGGAGATGTCGAGCAGGACGCGAGCGGTATCAGCCACGCGCTGGATAGAGGCCACCATCTCGTCAATAGAGGCGGAGGTCTCGCTAACGCTGGAAGCCTGCACCTGGGTGTTCTTCACCATGTTTTGCACGTTGATGCTCATCTCGTGCATGGTGCTGGTGACCTCATCAATGGCGGAGGAAGCCTGCAGGCTGATCTTGGCGGATTCGTCGGAGGCGCTGGCCACCTGGTTGGAGCCGCTGGCTACTTGGGAAGCGCCGTCGCGCACGGAGCGGACGAGGGAGCGCAGGCCGTCCACCATGCGGGCGAAGGCATTGCCCAGCATGTCATGGCGGGAACGAGGTGTAACCTTGACGGTGAGGTCGCCGCCGGCGATGGCTTCCGACACGCCCGCCATTTCCCTCAGGTAAGTGACCATTTTGTTGAAGGTGCGGGCGAGGGCGCCGATTTCGTCGTCGTTCTGGACATTAATCTTATGGTCGAGTTCGCCGGCATCGGCAATCTGGTTGGCCACCCGCATCAGTTCATTGAGCGGGTCGGTGATGGATTTGGCGGTGCGGTAGGCAATGGCAAGGCCCAACAGCAGGGCGAGCACGGTGCCGGTGATGGCCACAGCAGAGGTGGCAGCCGCAGCAGTTTCGTCGGACCTGCGCCTCTCTTCCACAACTTTCCGGTTCTCGCTGTCGGCTATGTCCAGAGCGCCGCTGGAATTCTTGATCCAGGAAGCGGCGTCCTTCTGCAGATAGAAGATCTGTAACTCGGCGACAGTGGCGTTGCCGGCATCCACATCTTTGCGCTTGGCCACCAGGGGCTGAGCGAACTGGCTGGCCCAGTCATGTTCGAACTGCGCCACCTTGGCGAGGGCATAGCGCTGCTGGTCGGAGTTGGCTTTCAGCCGGGCGTCGTTGATCAACTCCTGCAGCTTGGAAATGCCGTCGTACATCTTGTCCATGTCGCGGGTATCGCCGCTGAGCAGGTAGTTGCTCAGAAAAAGGCGGTTCTGCATCATCTGAAAGCGCACCACGTCGGTGGCTTCGGCCATGGCCAGAGATTGGGCGGCGGCATTTTTGGCGGCGTGCTCGCGCTGCACGGCGATCATGTTGACCAGGAAAAGCAACACCACCATGAGCAGGATGGCGCCGAAATTGGTGTAGAGCCGTTTGCCGATCGTCATGCCAAACTCCTCGCCTTGCGCGCCGGTGTAGGCCCGCCGTAGCTGCGACCTGCGCTGAGCTCGCGTGCCTTGGCCGCAAACCGCGAATGGCTCATGCCACTAGCGACGGGTTTCCCGGGAGAAACTCATGCGCAACGCCGATGCCAGATCGCGGACACTGGTTACCGTTGGGAACCATCATCCAACCCTCGTGTGTTACCAGCAACTTACAAAGGTAACCATGGTGCTGCCCAGATTACGGAGAGTACTTGGCACACATTGGTTCCCGGCGGCAAGCCCCGCCCAGGGGCTACGTTTCAGCTTTGAGATGGCCTTAAGGGGCCGTTCGAAGTTTGAGACGGGGCGCGCAATTTGCTTGACTCAAAATGAGATTCCAAGGTACTTTCCCCTATAACTATAAGTAGATAAACAGTTTGGGTGAATAAGGCAGCGGCAACGCATGCGTGCTGGGAATACGACTGTGCCTCGAGGTGCTGTTCCCCGGTTGCATAAGTCTTTTCAGCAGCTGCTGCTTGAGTTTTCTCTCGCTGGTTCCCTGCGCAGCACCCCTGAGTCGCTGATCCGGTTGTTTCTGCGTTCGACGCGCGAGTTCTTCGATGTGCAAGGCGCCTACTTCTGGCGCAAGGCCGGACCGGATGTGCTGGTGGGCGAAGAGGCTGATGGCCACATGGCGGAGCAGTTTCGCGGCACGCGCCTGACCCCGCAGCAGAGCGCGGTGACCATGGAAGCCGCGAGCACGGGCAAGACGATTTTCAGAAATGAAATAGACCCTTCGCGCTATCCGATGGCAGCGGAGTACCACGCCTGTTCTTTGATGGCGGCGCCGCTGGTGGTGGCCGGCGAGGTGTTGGGAACGGTCGCTTTTCTGAACAATGAGGATGCCAATTTCTTCGATGAGGACATGGCGGCTAAGGCCACCATCCTGGCCGGCCAGTTGGGAAGTCTGCTGGAGGCGCAGCGCCTCTACGCAGCGGCCAGCGCACGGGCGAGTGAACTGCACCAGTTGGTGGAGATTTCCTCCGAGCTAGGTGGCAGCAGCAAGCTGGATGAATTCCTGAAGAAGTTCGTGGTGCGCGCAGCGGAATTCCTCGGCTTTGGCCGCTCTTATATCGCTCTGCTGGAAGGCGAGACCTGCCAGGTGCGCTGGGTGGCGGAGAAGGGCGAAGCGCGTCCCGTGGAGGTGAGTTTTCCTTCCGACGCTGCGGCGCGGGTGCTGGGGACAAAGGAAGTGTTCTGGACAGACGACATTCGCCAGATACCGGAAGCTGATCAGGAAAGTGCCGCTCTTCACAATGTACGCCAGGTGCTCACGGTGCCGCTGCTCAGTTCCGAGGGGCGGAGCCTGGGAATGTTTGGCGTTCTTGACAGGCTGGACGGGACGGGCATTTCACCTGAAGACATTCGCCGCGCACGCGCACTGGCCGCACCGGTGGCGGTGGCGCTGGAAGCGGCGCGCAATCTCCACCTCGCCAAGGAGCACGGACACCGGGCTGAAGACCTCATGGCCATGGCGCTGGAGCTGAACTCCCTGCTACGGCTGCCAGAATTCGCCCAAAGCTTCACGGCGCGGGCGGCGGAGATGCTGGGAGCGGCTACGGCTGCCCTGGCGCTGCCGCACGGCCAGCGCCTGGAAATCGTTGCCCTGCGCAGTTCACAGCCGGTTCCGGACAAGGGGGTGCAGCGGCGGCTGGCAGTAGCACTCAGTGATGTGGTGGCCGAGCGGCGCGAAGCGATCATCAGCGGAGGGGCTGCCGAGTTGCTCGGCCATGTAGGTACCAGCTTGCAGTGGGAGGACGTAGCTGTGGCCTGCCTGCACGGCGGCGACGGCGAACTGGTGGGCATATTGTGCCTGGCCAACCGGTGCAAGCCGCTGGGTGGCGCTGACCGGAACCTTCTGCAGGCGCTTGCCGGACAGGCATCGGTGGCGCTGGAAAACGCGCGCCTGTTCACCCGCATGGACCAGGCCAACCGCCACTGGATGGAGAATTTCGACGCCATCAGCGATTACATCGTGGTGCACGACGCGCAACACAAGGTGCTGCGCGTTAACCGTTCCATGGCGGAATTCATCGGGGTGCGCCCGCCGGAGCTCATCGGTATCGGCATGCGCGCGCTGCTGGCCACGACCTCGGAGCCGGGCCCGCAATCCTGTCCCTTTTGCCGTCCGGGGACGGAAACTGATGACGAGTTCATCCATCACGTGCTGGAGCGCACGTACCTGGTCTCCACCTCGCGCATTCACGGTCCGAGCAATGAAGGCCTGCAAACCATCCACGTGCTCAAGGACATCACCGACCGCCGAGAGGCGGAGCGCCGCTACCGCGAGCTATTCGACAACATCCAGGAGGGTCTGTACTTCACCAGCCGGGAAGGACGTTTTATCGAGGTGAATGACGCGCTGGTGCGCATGCTGGGTTACAGCAGCCGGGAGGAGTTGCTGCAGGTGGATATCCCCAGCCAGCTCTACTTCGATCCCCAGGGCCGCGAGAGCTTTCGCCGGCGCATGGAAGAAAGCGGAGTGGTGCGCAATTACGAGGAGACGCTGCGGCGCAAGGATGGAGCTCCCATCCAGACGCTGCAGAACGCGTTTGCGGTACGCGATGCCAAGGGCCAGGTGACGCAGTTCCGCGGCCTGATCCTGGACATCACCGAACTGAAGAATTCGCAGGCGGAGTTGCAGCGCGAACGCGACTTCAACAACAAGATCCTGAACAACACGCAAAGCATCATCCTGGTGACCGATACGGCGGGACAGGTCACCTACGCCAACCGGCGCTGGTACGAAAGCGGCGCTTACAATCCGCAGCAATGGCTGGGGCAGCCGCTGGCGGAAATGGTGATGCCGGCGCGCCGAGCCGCCTTGGAAGCGGCTCTGGAAGCGACGCTGGCAGGGCAGCAGGTGGACAATCTGGAGCTGCCCATCACCCGCGGCGACGGACGCACCGGGCAATTTTCGGTGAACCTGAGTCCGATGCGCGACGAGCAGGGCGAGGTGAACAGCATCGTGGTGGTAATGACCGACATTTCCGATCTCGCCCTGATGCACTCCAAGCTGATGCACACGGAGAAGATGGCGGCGGTGGGCCAGCTGGTCTCAGGGGTGGCCCACGAGGTCAACAACCCGCTCACCGCCATCCTGGGCTTTGCCGACCTGCTGATGGAGAATCCCGAACTGCCGGAATCAGCGCGCAAGGACCTGCGCGTGATCCTGCAGGAGGCGCAGCGCACCAAGCAGATTGTGCAGAACCTGCTCAGCTTTGCGCGCCAGATGCCGCCGCAGCGCAAGCCGGTGCAGGTGAACTCCATCCTGCGCCGGACCCTGCAGTTGCGCGCCTACGACTTCGCCAGCCACGGAGTGGAGGTCAGCGAGCGTTTTAGCGATCCTCTGCCCGAGGTGGTGGGCGATTCACACCAGCTGCAGCAGGTGTTCCTGAATATCCTGAACAATGCTTACGACGCGGTCCGTGAGAGTGGGCGGCCGGCCCGCATTGAAATCGAAACAACAGCATCCGGTGGCTGGGTGCAGGTGTTGTTTCGCGACAATGGCAACGGCATCCGCAATCCCGAGCGGATTTTCGATCCGTTTTTCACCACCAAGGAAGTGGGCAAAGGAACCGGACTGGGACTGAGCATCTGTTACGGCATCGTACGCGAGCACGGGGGCGAGATTGTTTGTTACAACAACGCGGGCCGGGAGGGCGCGACCTTCATCGTGCGCCTACCCCTGTCGGCGGAGATGGCGGTTGCCGCCGTTACCGCAGGAGCCATGGAATCATGACCAACGCTTGTGTGAATAGCGCCAATCTGCCTTTGCTGCTCATTGAGGATGAGCCCTCAGTGATGGCTTACGTGCGCGCCGCACTGGAGCGCAGCGGCTATCCGGTGGTGGCCGCCAATTCGGGAGCCGAAGCCCTGCGTCTGCTGGCCGGCGGCTCGTTTTCCGGCGTGATTTCCGACATGCGCACGCCGGGTGGGGTGGACGGCGCCGATGTGCATGCCTGGATCGCCGGCAACCGCCCCGAACTGGCTTCGCGCCTGGTGTTCATTACCGGCGACATCGCCAACGAGGAGACCGTGGCTACGCTGCAGAAGACCGGCGCGCCCTGCGTGGAGAAGCCGTTTCGCGTGCAACAGCTGCTGGAAGTAGTGGAAAAAACCATAGGAAAGGCCCCATGAGTGAAGATGGACGCATTCGCCTGCTGATCGTGGACGACGAGCAGAGCATTCGCAAGCTCTGCGTAAAAATCGGAGAGTCGCTGGGGTTTACCTGCGGCGAGTCAGAAAACGCCGAAGACGCTCTGGCCCGCCTGGAAACCGAGGCGCCCGATCTGATCCTGGTGGACCTGCGCATGGCGCAGATGTCCGGCCTGGAGTTCCTGGAGACAGTGAAGAAGCAGTCGCCGCGCACCGAGGTGGCCATCATTACTGGCTACGGCTCCATTGACAACGCGGTGCAGGCGATGAAGCTGGGCGCCTATGACTACATCACCAAGCCCTTCCGGCTGGAAGAGATGAAGCTCATCCTGCAGCGCATGGCGCAGAAGGTGCGCCTGGTGTTGGAAAATCGCGCCCTGCGCGAGCGGGTGAGCACGGAGATGGGCGGGATTGTGGGCGCCTCCAAGGAAATTCAGGATGTGCTGGTGCTGATTGACCGGCTGAAGGACACGCGCACGCCGGTGTTAATCAGCGGCGAGAGCGGCACGGGCAAAGAACTGGTGGCGCGCGCCATTCATTTCCGCGGCGCGCTGGCCAAGAAGCCCTTTGTGGCGGTGGACTGTGGTTCGCTGGTACCCACCCTGATTGAAAGCGAGCTGTTTGGCTATGAGAAGGGCGCGTTCACCGGGGCGCTCCGCTCCAAGGAAGGCCTGTTCCAGGCAGCAGATGAAGGAACAATTTTCCTCGATGAAGTGGGCGAGTTGCCCCTGGAAATGCAGGCCAAGTTGCTGCGCGTGCTGCAGGAGAAAGAGGTGCGGCCGGTGGGCAGCAATCATAAGACGAAGGTGGACGTGCGGATAATGGCGGCCACCAACCGCGACCTGGAAGCGGCGTACAAAGGAGGCACGTTCCGCAAAGACCTGTATTTCCGGCTTAATGTGGTCACGGTGCACCTGGCCCCTCTGCGCGACCGGCGCAGCGACATACCAGACCTGGCGCAGTGGTTCCTGAGCCGCTACGCGCCTACGCAGCCCATCAAGATCACGACCGCGGCCATGAAGTGCCTGCGGGCATACGACTGGCCGGGTAATGTGCGCGAGTTGGAGAACTGCATTGAGCGGGCGGTGGCCCTAGGTGACCAGCAGCTAATTGACGTTGGGGACCTGCCGCCGGGGATCCAGTCGCTATCCGCTTCGGGCGATTGTCTGGCGCAAGGGTTTGCTCCTCCCACTGATTCCACCGACCTGGAAGACATTGAGCGCGTGACCATCGAACGCGTGTTCGAGCAGGTAAACGGAGACAAGACGCTGGCCGGGCAGTTGCTGGGCATCAGCCGGGCCACGCTCTATCGCAAGCTGAAGCGCTATGGAATCGGGTTGAAGGCTTCAGGGGCTGCGGCCGGTGCAGCCGAAGAGCCGAGTCCGACACGGGACATTGTGCACTGAGGCTCAGGGTTGCGGAAAATACTCCCTCCAGCTGAAGAGCGCTCATCGCGTTCGGAGTTCGCTCTCCAGGACTTTTCTTCCTTGTTTGGCCCGTTCTTCGCCCACAATACAATAAGGTGGCGTAAGTCTTCTGGTTCCTGATTGGCAGCTCTGGGTTGGTGCAAAGGTCCTTCCAGCCCCGCCCCGTGCATGGGTCTGGCATCGAAATGAAAGCGCTGATTGCGCGCAGGCCGGGCCTCATGCACTGGATCGTGAACACCGTCCATCACTATCTGCTGGCGTGGGGCTATTGGGCCGTCATCGTGGGTTTGTTGGGAGAAAATGCCGGGTTGCCTCTGCCGGGGGAAACCATTCTGATTTTTGCCAGCTTTCTGGCATTCAAGCATGAACACTTCCACTATGTGTGGATCATCGTGGCCGGAATCGTGGCGGCCACCGCCGGAGATAACGCCGGATACTGGCTCGGACGCACTCTGGGCCGCCGCTTTACAGACAAATGGAAGCACATTTTTCATGTAGATGACGAAGATATCTCCGCCGGTGAGCACCTGATCAAGCGTCGGGGAGATCTGACCATCTATGTTGCGCGCTTCATCTGGGGGCTCAGAACGTTGGCCGGACCGCTGGCTGGCGTGTTGCGCATGGAGTGGAGACGCTTCGCATTGTTCAACTTTTTAGGCGCCGCCACATGGGTCGGGGTAATTGTGCTGCTGGGCTATGCCTTCGGCCACGAGTTCAGCAGCCTGGTGGAATTCTTTGAGAAGGCCGATCTCGCCATGATGGTCGGCATTGCGGTGCTAGGGTTCTACCTCTGGCGCCGCTACAAGAAAAAGAAAGCTGCCGGGCAGGAGCAGCTGAAGGCGGTATAAGCGTGGTTGCTGCACGGCCATGCTGCCCCTGGCGAGGAGGGCTATTTGGCTGCTGATTCAGCTTTGGCGCCGGCTAAGGCAGAGGCGAAGTCCACGGCGGTGGTGTTGCCGCCGCACACCAGCACTCCCACGCGCTCGCCCGGTTGCGGCTTGTACTGACCGGAAACGAGAGCAGCCAATGCGGCGGCCCCGCCGGGTTCGGCGAGCACACGCAACACGTTCCACAATGCCGCTTGCGACGTCAGAATAGCCTCGTCAGAAACCAGCACAACTTGCTCCACGTACTTCTGGCCGAAGGGAAACATCAACTCGCCCACGCGCCGCGGAGCCAGGGAGTCGGCGGCAACTCCACCTGCCTCCGCGTCCACTGGATGGCCAGCCTGCAGGGCGCGGTAAAGAGTAGGGGCGGCGGCCGGTTCCACGCCGATGATGCGAATGCGGCCGCCAAACCAGGCGGCGATGCCGCCAATCAACCCTCCCCCGCCAACCGCCACCAGCAGAACATCGAGTTCGGGGCATTGCTGCTCCCATTCCAGCCCCACCGTTCCCTGGCCGAGCAGGGTCTCGGGTTGATCGTAGGCGTGGATGGTAAGGGCGCCGGATTGAGCCGCCCATTGCTGGCTGGCGGCGAGGGCATCGGCGTACCGCTCGCCAGTGATCACCAACTCGGCGCCGTAGCCGCGGATGCGATCTATTTTGGCTGACGAAGAAACCACAGGCACAAAGATCCTGGCCGGGATGCCGAGTTTGTTGGCGGCAAAGGCCACGGCCGCGCCGTGATTTCCGCCCGAAGCGGCCACCACGCCCGCAGGCGGTATCGGCCGCATAAGAAGGTTGGCGAACGCGCCGCGGGCTTTGAAGGAGCCGGAGTGCTGCAACAGCTCGAGCTTGAGAACCAGGGCGGCGTCGTCGAGACCGAAATCGGCGCCCTGGACTTCAACTGTGGGTGTGCGGCGTATGTGCTGGCGAATCAGGGTGTGTGCGTGTGTGATTGCTTCCCGGTCTATGGTCATTTAGGTGGCGAACCGATGCCTAAGGTTAGATGTGCAAGGGCCCGGCTGGTTCCAGGAATCGCATGGCAACGACGCGGGCGGGAATTCAGAAGGTCCATTGCAGGCCCAGACGGGCGGTTCGTGGCGCTTCCACCGCCAGGGGCACGCGGGTGAGGAAAGCTGAACCGCTAAGGTCGGATTCCAGGGTGTTGCTGTTGGCGTTGAGAATGTTGAACACATCGAGGTATCCGGACAGCACGCCGCGCGGCAGGGAAAAGCCGCGGGAGATGCGACAGTCCAGCGTGGCGTTCAGTTGGGTTTGAAAGCCGCCAGGATGGCCGACCGGCTCGGCCCGCACGAAGAACGGCCCCTGGTTAAAGCCGTTAATAAAGAGCAAGCGACCGAAGGGCAGGCCATCATAATAGGCGGCCACTACGCCCAGGTGAAAGCCCAACGGAGTCGAGTAGTAGCCGCTGATCTTGCCGGTAAAGGCACGGTCGAAGTGAGTGCGGCCCTGGGCAAAGATGAGCGTGTTGGGATCGGTGTTCAGCGTTCCGATGATGCCGGTGTCATTCTCAAAAACTGAATTGCCGGGATTGGTGCTGGCTGATGTTCGCGTAGCCGTAAAGCTCGCCGCAAAGGCCCAGCGTTGGAACAGGCGCTTGCGCAGTCTCGCCTCCATGCCCTTGTAGCTGGCGTGGAAGCCATAATTGCCCAGGACCAGGAAATCCTTGCCCAAAGCCGAGGGCAGCCGGTTGTACAAAGTCAGGAATTGGTCATCGGGCGTGCCAGGAATTCCGTCATCGCCCGCATCGTGAAAGAGCACGGGCGTGTAGTCGGAGAAGGGAACACCGATATTGTTCAGGGCGAGTGGGCGGTAGTCGTCGCGGCGGAAAAAACGAATGGCACCACTAAAGCCGGTACCCAGGTTCTGTTCCGCGCCAAAACTGAATTCGTCTGTGTACGGGCGGGCGATGCCTAAGGCCAGAGCCGAGTGAGGGCCGCCAAACACACGCAGCAGTGACCCGATCTCTTGTGCTTGGACTTGGCCATCACGGTTGGCATCAGTCCAGCCAAACACCTGCCCGCCCAAGGCGGCGGGATCACCAAAATCCAGGTATCGTCCCTGCAGCACGTGGCCATATCGCGCCCAGTTGCCTTGCAGAAACAGTCCGCGCGGCCACAGGGGCACGACCATACCCAGGCGGGGCTGCAGAGTTGTCCAGTTAATGGCCGAAGCGCCGCCGACGGCACGGCCGGTGGAGGTATCCAAACGCAGACCGGCAGAGACGCTGAGCCGGCGCGAGGGGCGCCACAGATCCTGGGCGAATTCGGCGATATTCTGTACGTGCTGCTGCGCCCGTGCCGGTGTGTTCCAGCGGATGATTTCCTCGCCGATATCATCGACGGTTATCGCTTGCAGGTTCTGGACCGCGAACCAGCTATTCGAAATATCACTTCGTTGCCAATTTACGCCCGCGCTAAGGCTGTGGGTTCCGGCGGGGCCGATGCGGAGCGTTTGCATCTGGCCCTGACCCTGGTAGCTGGCGCGCACGCCGGAGTGCGAAAGCGGCGCCGAGCCAGTGAGAGTCATCTGTGGCAAGTCGAGTGTGCTCACATCTTGCACGCTATTTTGAAGGGCCGAGGAAATGACAGCGTTGACCAGCCCGCCCGTGGCAGAAAAAACCGTGGCTGACCCGGGGGTTTTACTCCAGCGCGCCTGGAACTGCTGAAAATTGCGATTGGCGCGAGTGGTGGCGCTGGGTGCAATGTTCAGAGCCGCTCCTTGGCGCGAATCCGTAATGTGCTGGCCGGAGTAGAGGACCTCGAGCTTTTGTGAAGGCCGGGAGTAAGCGGTCATGTCAACCAGACCGCGGTAAATTCGCGCCTGAATCGGAGCGGTAAATCCGCCCAGGGTCTTGTCGAGCTGCTGGGTGGAAAAGGAGGAATAAAAGGGCAGGGAAGCCAGAGCCGGCGGGAGTTTTCCTCCCAATTGCGCGCTGCCATCTGCCAAATGGTCCAGGCGTTCTGGTCCGGGAAAGTGGAAGCGCGCGAGGCGGGCACTAAAGTTGTCACTCTGCAGGGCGCTCGAGGAGTAAAAGAAGCGTGCGCCGCCGTGCCACGCTGGCGATGGTTCAGGCGTAGCCAACATGATATTAGTGCCAGAGTGGCCGTCGACGGCCGGTTTTGCTGACGTGACTACCTGAAATTGCGCAAGTTCGTCGAGGCTGGGATCGAGGAGGGGGACTCCTGGCTGGTAGGGGTCAGTGACGTTCAGGCCATTAAGGCAATACTGGTTTTCCGTCCAGGAGGCGCCTAGTGCGCTAAAGAGGGCAGGCTTGCCGGTTTCCAGGCCACCAACGTCAATGCGATCGGTTACGGTAGAGGGCTCCTGAGTTTGCAGCAGCGACCAGATGTTGCGCGCATTGGGCAGATCTGCGAGCTGCAGTTGGCCGAATTGTGTGCCCCACCAGGGAGACTCATCGGTGATTTCCGGGGACGCGCGGTGGCGAGGCGGTTCGCTGGCGGAATAGAGCACCATTTTCACCTGCAGGGTGCTGTCACAGCGGAGTTGCAGATGTCTGATGTGCCGTGCTTCCCAGCCGGCACGCGAGAATGCCAGGGTGAAGGAGCCGCCGCAAGGGAGTCCGGCGAAACCGAAGCCGCCGTCGCCAGCGGTCACAGTGTGAGCCAGGACGTGGGTGGAATTTTCCGAGAGCAACCTGACCGTCACCTGGGGCAAGGCAGCATGATCGCCACTGACGAAGCCTGCCAAAGCAGCCGAGTGCTCTTGCGCACGGCACGGCGAGGCGCTTAGAACGAGCAGCCAGAAGAAAGCGGCAAGTTGGCAGAGAAAAAGCATCGCTGAACGTTATCTATAGCATCGTTTTTGGGATGTGTGGCGGCCCCAGGAAGTGCGCTGCGTTGGCCGCGCACCGTATAATCAAGCACAGCCCCCATGCCCGCGACGCTGGACTCCATTATGGCTGCCACGCGGAGGCGTGTAGCTCGCGCCAAAGCAGAGGCCGACTTGCGGCAACTGGAGCGGCAAGCCGCGGGGCACACTTTAAGAGGATTTGGAAAACATCTGCGGCGGGCGGCCGGGGCGGGGATCGCGGTGATCGCGGAGCTGAAGAAGGCATCGCCTTCGCGAGGAACGATTCGGACGGATTTTAACGCTGCGGAACTGGCGTGCGAGTTGCAAAGTGCGGGAGCGAGCGGGCTTTCGGTGCTCACCGATGAGGAATTCTTTCAGGGCTCGCTGGAGAATTTGCGGGTGGCTTCGATCAACACCTCCGTGCCTTGCCTGCGCAAAGATTTCATCGTGGATGAATTCCAGCTATTGGAGTCGCGCGCCAGTTGTGCCGACGCTGTGCTCTTAATCGTCGCGGTGCTGGAGGATCCCGAGCTGCTCCGGCTGCATGAAGGCGCACGCCGCATCGGCCTCGACGTGCTGTGCGAAGTGCATGATGAAGGCGAACTGGACCGGGCCGTGGCGGCGGGGTGCGAGATTATTGGAGTGAACAGCCGCAACTTGCGCACCTTTGAGGTGGACTTGCAGACGCCGCTGCGGCTTGCCAGTCGGCTTCCGGCGGGCGTGCTCGCGGTTGCCGAAAGCGGGATCCATTCGGCCGACGAGGTACGGGAGCTGCGCGCAGCTGGCTATCAGGCGTTTCTGGTGGGCGAATCTCTGATGAAGGCTCCGCGTCCAGGCGAGGCGCTGCGGGAGTTGCTGGAGCAAACGCAAAGTCCCTCGAGTTGCACTTCTTCGCATCCAATCAGTCGCGCTCGCTCGAGATGACAAGCGGAAGAGATCTTGCATCTACCGGCCGCTGACAAATGATAAGCGACAACTGGTTTCCATGACCTGGATCAAGATTTGCGGTACCACGAACCTGGAGGATGCGCTGGTGGCGGCCGAAGCAGGCGCCAACGCGGTGGGATTTGTGTTTGCGCCCAGCCCGCGGCGCATCAGCCCGCGCGATGCTGCCACGATTATCGCCGCGCTGCCGTCTTCGGTAGAGAAGGTCGGGATTTTCGTGAATCAATCCGTGGACCTTGTGCTGGACACGCTGCAAAAGGCCGGCCTGACCGGCGTGCAATTGCACGGCGAGGAAGATGTCCTGTACGCGCGCCAGTTGCAGCGGAAGAACGGGCTTCGGATCATGAAGGCCATCTCCTTGCGGGAAGTGGGGGAATGGACGGGCAAGGGGCTGGCCCTTGCTATGCAGGAGGACGCAGATAAGATTTTCAGCGCGCTGCTGCTGGATTCGGGAAGCGTCGCAAAACGCGGCGGAACGGGCACAGCATTCGATTGGCAGGAAGCTGCACCCATGGCGCGGTTGCTGGGAAAGAAGTTCCCGCTGGTTATTGCCGGCGGGCTCAATGCTGAGAATGTGGCCAAGGCTTTGCGGATCTTTCAGCCCTGGGGCGTGGATGTGGTCTCGGGAGTCGAGCAGACTCCCGGCAAAAAGGATCCTGCCAAGTTGCGGACGTTCATTGCCGCTGTGCGCGCGGCCGAAGCAACGCTGCCATTGCCAGACGTAAAGAATGCCGTAACCCAGAAATGAAATTTACATCTGAGTAAAATGGCGACCTCCACCATTTCGCGCAGGAAGCCCGCAATCACAGCGGAGAAGGGCTCATCACCCGGCCGATTCGGGCCGTTTGGCGGGCGTTACGTTCCAGAAACGCTGATGGCGGCATTGGAGCAACTGGAGCAGGTCTACCGCGCGGCGCGGCGCGACAGGAAATTCCAGGAAGAATTCAAGGATTTGCTGCGCCATTATGCGGGTCGCCCCACACCCTTGTTTTTCGCCCGCCGGCTCACGGACAAGCTGGGGGGCGCCAAAATTTACCTGAAGCGGGAAGACCTGCTGCACACGGGCGCGCACAAGATCAACAACTGCCTGGGGCAGGCGCTGCTCACGCGGCGAATGGGCAAGCAGCGGGTGGTCGCGGAGACTGGCGCCGGACAGCACGGCGTGGCCACTGCAACCGTCTGCGCTCTATTTGGCTTGCAGTGCGTGGTTTACATGGGTACGGAAGATATGCGTCGGCAGGAGCTGAACGTCTTCCGCATGCGCCTGCTGGGCGCTGAAGTGCGAGCCGTGGACGCCGGCTCGCGCACCCTCAAGGACGCCATCAACGAGGCCATGCGCGACTGGGTCACCAACGTGCGCACCACGCATTACCTGCTGGGCAGCGTGCTGGGCGCTCATCCTTATCCGGAGATGGTGCGCGACTTTCATTCTGTGATCGGGCGGGAGGCGCGCGTCCAGATACGCAAGCAGGCGGGAAAACTACCGGGCGCGGTGATTGCCTGCGTGGGCGGCGGCTCCAACGCCATTGGAATTTTCAGCGCCTTCATTCCCGACCGCGGCGTGCGCTTGATCGGGGTGGAAGCTGGCGGCCGCGGCACGCAACTGGGAGAGCATGCCGCGCGTTTTCATGGCGGCGCGCCGGGCGTCTTACAAGGAACCTACTCCTACGTCTTGCAGGATGCGGCTGGGCAGGTCGCTACCACCCACTCGGTTTCCGCCGGGCTTGACTACCCAGGGGTGGGTCCGGAGCACGCCTGGCTTAAGGAAAGCGGGCGGGCGGAATATGTCTCGGCATCGGATAGCGAGGCGCTGGAGGCCTGTTCGTTGATGGCCCGCACAGAAGGAGTCATTCCGGCGCTGGAATCAGCGCACGCGGTAGCGGAGTGTATCAAACGGGCGCCCAGGATGAAGCACTCCGAGGTCGTGATCGTTAATATCTCCGGGCGCGGCGACAAGGACATGGGAATCCTGCGGGAAAACCTGGACCTGTAGACGGCTTCAGCGCTTGGCCGGATTAAGGGCCATGGAACGCCGCCGCCCACGCAGGCGCATGACGATATCGGCAATCAGGCCCATCCAGATTGCCCAGCCCAGCGAGGCGCCGGCTACGTGCAGCAGTTTTCCCGGCACAAAGCCGAGCACCATGGCCCAGATAAAGGACTTTCCGGCAAAAAGCCAGCCAACTACGGCACCGGCCAGAGTGTAAGCGATGGTAGGCAGGTACAAGGAGAGGAGCGATGCAAGCACCGGGTTGGAGCGCGCGAAATGTTCCGCGACCGGGACGCGGAAGGTGAGCGCGGCCAGAGGCGCGACTGTGCCGAACAGAGTGGCGAAAGCGAATTTGGTTATTGAGAAATTATCGGCCAGGGGATTGAAAAAATTCAGAATGCCGCGCAACCCGGTCCACACCGTGGCGCGATAAAGGCCGGCCTTCTGATCGTAGCGGAGCAGCTTGCGGGAAGTCTGGTACTGGCAAAATTCGCGGTGAAACTTCTGCGTATCGTCGAAGCAGGTATCGGCCTTGAAAAACAGAATACCCCGGCTGCTCAGCTCTTGCGCCTTCAGGTCGTGGCGGAGTTTGAGTTCGAACGGGTCCTGAATATTGCGAAACTGCTGGCGTACGACGTTGGGCATGGAGGCGAACACGGTATTCATTTGGCTGTTGACGGTAATCAGCTTGGTTCCGTCGGCGTACTTGGAATCGAACTCGACGAAGTGAGTGAATGAGGCTTTATTGCCGGCATGCAACATGCTGACCGTGCACTTGGCTGGGTCGGTGGAATTAAGATAGCCACGCGTCAAGTTGCTACCCTTTAGCGTGGTGATGCGGTAGGTGGCGAAAGGGAAGTAGCCGATCTGCTGCAACTTCGTGTCGTAGGGCCGAAAGAACTCTGTCTGTTGCGGCGTGAGTTGTGCGGCGGGCACAAGCTGGAAGTTATAGTTGCTGGGCAGCCATACAGTTCTGCGGATGGCAATTAAGCCCGCCACAACGATGAAAGCTACAATCTTGGCGAGTTCGAGCAGTTCCGGATCTACGTGCACGAAAACCTCACTGCGGGGAGGCGGCTGCGGAGAGATGAAGCCGAGCGCAGATTAGCAAACGCGGCCAGCGTGTACGACAGCAATTCGTGGTGTGATTCTTACTAAGGTAATGTAAGGCCTCAGGATTATGGCACTTCAATTCACCGGTAAGCCCAGCTTGGTCGGCTACGTGACCTGCGGCGACCCCGACCTGGCGACCACACGGGAGGTGGCGCTGGCCGCACTGGATGCGGGGGCCGAGGTGCTGGAACTGGGTGTGCCGTTCAGCGATCCGGTCGCCGATGGGCCGGTGATACAACGGGCGAGCGAGCGCGCGCTGCGGCAGGGAACCAGGCTCGCCGACGTCCTGCAGCTGGCTGGCGAACTTCGGCGGCAGACGTCTGCCGGCATGATCATCTTTTCTTATCTGAATCCAATTTTGCAGTTTGGCCTGGAACATTTTTGCGAGATCGCTGTGAAGGCCGGGCTGGATGGCGCCCTGATCACCGACCTGCCCGCGGAGGAAGCCGGCGAGTACTTGCGAGCCATGCGCGCGCGCAACCTAGCCACGGTTTTTCTGGCTGCGCCCACCAGCACGGATCAGCGCCTGAAGCGCATCGCCGAGGCCTCCACCGGATTTGTATACGCGGTGTCGCGCACCGGGGTGACCGGGGAACGCGACCAGGCGCCTCAGGATGCGCGCGACCTGGTGCGGCGGTTGCGCAAGCACATAAAGCTGCCAATCGCTGTGGGTTTCGGCATCTCGACCCCACAGCAGTTTGCCGCGGTGGGCGAATACGCCGACGCGGCAGTGGTGGGCAGCGCTATTGTGCACACCGTCGAGCGCAACCCCGGCCGGGAAGCGGCAGCGGTGAGGGAATTGGTGTCCGGGCTGTTAGCAGGGAGGGCTGGGCGCGCTCGTACTTCGGCTTTTCGCGCCTGATTACAAGATGCTCACATTCGCTTACTATTTTGGAATTCTCTGGATTCCGCAAAGGCCATGGACATCGCTGAGTGGCGTAAGAAAATTGATGAGATTGACCGCAAGCTGGTGGAACTGATTAATCAGCGGGCGGAGGCGGCGCGCGCCATCGGGCGCCTGAAGCGCAATACGAATATGCCAATTTACGAACCGGACCGCGAGAAGATCATCTTTGATAATGTGAGGCAGTTGAATCGCGGACCACTGGAGCATCAGGACCTGATCCGGGTTTACGAGCGCCTGATTGACGTGATGCGCAAGATTCAGAAAGAGGAGATCGTGCCCAAGGAGACTACCGGGTCCGGCGATACCGAATTGGAATCGGAAGTGAATGACTGAAACTCAGCTGCTAGCTACTAGCTAAGGGCCAAGTGCCAAGAGCTAACAGCCAACAGCCAACAGCTAGAAGCTATCCATGATCGTCGCCATGCAGGAATCCGCGACCGAGGAACAGATTCAGCAGGTAATTGAGCACCTGGTGAAGATGGGTTTCGAAGTCCACCGCAGCACTGGTGTGCGCCAGACGGTGCTGGGGGCGGTGGGCGCGCGTGTGGATTTCGATATCCGAGAACTGGAACTGCTGAGCGGCGTGGACCAGGTGCACCGAATAAGCGCGCCCTACAAGCTGGCGGGGCGCAGCTTTCGCCCGGAAGGCACCATCGTCAAAGTGGGCAATGGCGTGGAGATCGGCGGCAATAAAGTTGTAGTCATGGCCGGGCCGTGCTCGGTAGAGTCGCGCGAGCAGCTCTTCGCCGCGGCTGAGCAGGTGGCAAATGCGGGCGCGCGCGTGTTGCGCGGCGGCGCCTTCAAGCCGCGCTCTTCCCCTTATTCCTTCCAGGGCCTGGGCGAGGAGGGCCTCAAGCTACTGCGCGAAGCCGGGGACAAATACAAGCTGCTGGTGATCAGCGAGGTGATGGCAATTTCGCAGATCGCGCTGATGACGCCCTACGTGGACATTCTGCAAGTGGGGGCGCGCAACATGCAGAACTTCGACCTGCTGCGCGAACTGGGAAAGGTGCGCAAGCCGGTGCTGCTGAAGCGAGGGATCGCCGCCACTCTGGAAGAGCTGCTGCTTTCGGCGGAATACATCATGTCTGGCGGGAATTACAACATCATTCTCTGCGAGCGCGGCATTCGAACTTTTGAAACGTACACGCGCAACACCATGGACATTTCCGCCATTCCCATCATCCACAAACTTTCGCACCTGCCTATGACCGCCGATCCCTCGCACGGCACAGGGCGGCGCGACAAGGTACCGCCGATGGCGCGTGCCGCCGTGGCCGCAGGCTGCGATGCCCTGCTTATCGAAGTGCATCATGATGCCGACCATGCGCTCTCTGATGGCGCCCAATCGCTGTACCCTGAGCAGTTCCGCAAGCTGATGGATGAACTACGCATTATTGCGCCCGCCGTAGGCCGCACCATCGCGTGAACTCGATCCGGCAAATCACGATCATCGGCACCGGGTTGATCGGGGGTTCCTTCGCTCTCGCGATTCGGAAGGCGGGCTTCAACGGCCGCGTGATCGGCTGCGATCGGGAGCCGGTGCTGGCCCAGGCACGCGAACGGGGCGCGATAGACGCCGCCTTTGCCGATCCCTCCGCGGCTGCTCGCGGCAGCGATGTGATCCTGCTGGCGACCCCGGTGGGCGCCATCATTGATCTTATTGAGCGCATCGGACCAACGGCGCCCCCGGAATCGCTGCTGGCGGATGTGGGCAGCACCAAGGCCGAAGTCGCCGCCCGGGCGCGGGCCGTGTTCGGCCAGCAAGCCGGACAGCGCTTTCTGCCAGGGCATCCCATGGCGGGCAAGGAGCAAGGCGGCATCGAGCGCGCTGACGCCGCACTTTTTCGTGGCGCGGTTTGGGTGACCACTCCGCTGGGCGAATCTTCACCCGTGGGTGCGAGCTTTCTAGAGTTGGTGGCCACGGCCGGCGCGCGCGTGCTCACAATGGAGCCGGAACGGCATGATCGGCTCTGTGCCTGGCTGAGCCATCTGCCGCAGATGGTGGCCACGGCGCTGGCAGCCGGCCTGGAAGAGGAATTTGCCGCCGACCCGCAGGCGCTGGAACTGGCTGGACCAGCGCTGCGCGATATGACCCGCACCGCCGCCAGCCCTTACGCCATGTGGCGCGACATCGCGCTCACCAACGCGACAAATCTGCAGGAAGCGCTGCTGCACCTGGAACAACGCCTGGCCCATCTGCGGGAAAACCTGAGCACCCGGGAACTGGCGGCCGAATTCGACCGCGCCAACACCTTCCGAAAATCCTTAACCACAGAGGAGACAGAGAGGCAGAGAGAAAAAAAATAGGAATAACTACGGGGCGGATCGACTCAGGTCCTTATATTTTCCAGCACTGGTTGGCAACGCCAGATTTGTGAATCGTTTCCTCATGTACTCTGTGTCCTCTGTGGTTAATTGCGAAGTTTGCGTTGAGTAGCGCTGCGAAAGTAGAATCCCCCTCTTATGAACAAAGTGGTGGCCAGCGCCGAGGAAGCGGTGCGTGACATCCCTGATGGCGCGAGCATTATGATTGGCGGTTTCGGCCTCTGCGGTAACCCGGAGAACCTCATCCGCGCTCTGGTGAAGAAAGGCGTAAAGAACCTGACCACCATGAGCAACAACGCCGGTGTTGATGGTTTTGGCGTAGGCCTTCTGCTGGCCGCCGGGCAGATTCGTCGCCACATCGGCACCTATGTAGGCGAGAACAAGCTGCTGGAGCAGATGGTGCTGAGCGGCAAAATTGAACTGGAACTGGTGCCGCAGGGCACATTTTCCGAGCGCATGCGCGCCGGTGGCGCCGGTATTCCTGCATTCTTCACTCCCACAGGCGTGGGCACGATGGTGGGGGAGGAAAAAGAGACGCGCGAGTTCGACGGCCGCACCTATGTGATGGAGCGGGCGCTGAAAGCCGACTACGCCTTCATCAAAGCCTGGAAGGGCGACAAGTGGGGCAACCTGATGTATCGCAAGACGGCGCGCAACTTTAATCCCATGATGGCGACCGCGGCGCGCATCACCATCGCGGAAGTCGAGGAACTGGTGGAGGTTGGGGAACTGGACCCGGACTCTATTCACACGCCCAGTGTTTATGTGAAGCGCATCTTCCAGGGCGAACTGTACGAGAAACGGATCGAAAAGCGCACGGTTCGCAAGGCGTAAGCCATGCCCGCGCCCGACAACACGGTGCAGGAGGTCCGGGCGACCGTACTGCACTACCTTCGTATGTATGAGCAGGGCAGCCTGACGCTAGGCGATCTGGCAGCGGAATTGAGCATCATGGCGCCGGCGTATGACGAAGCCATGGGCGGCATTGCCGACCACTTCGGCGAATTGCTGGAAACGGCGTACAAGTACCGGGCTCAATCAGCCGCCGACGCGCGCACGTCTTACGAAGAATTGGAACGCGTGCTGACGGAGTTTCGCCGCGCCGAAGCGGCCTGGGAATGAACACCAACACAAAGAACGTAGAAAGCGGTCAACACAGAGGCCGCAGAGAAAGACAAGGAATTTAGTCAGCGGTGGCGCAGACGTCCTGTGGCTGACTGCTGAGCGCTTGTCGAAGGAACAGATGGCAACCCCGACCAAACTGGGCAAAGACACCGAAAAACGCGACCGCATCGTCCGCCGCATCGCCCGCGAGCTGCGTGACGGTTTCTACGTAAACCTGGGCATCGGCATGCCTACACTGGTGGCCAACTGCGTTCCTGAGGGCATAGACGTGGTGTTGCAGAGCGAGAACGGCATGTTGGGCATCGGGCCCTTTCCTCTTGAGGGGCACGAAGATCCCGATCTGATCAATGCGGGCAAGGAGACGGTTACCGAGATACCTGGCACCTCCTACTTCTCCAGCGCCGACTCCTTTGCCATGATCCGCGGCGGCCATATTGATCTGAGCGTGCTGGGTGCGATGGAAGTAGACGAAGCAGGCAATCTAGCCAACTGGATGATTCCCGGCAAAATGGTGAAGGGCATGGGCGGCGCCATGGACCTGGTGGCGGGAGCGCGCCGCGTGATCGTCGCCATGGAGCACACCACTCGCGAAGGCCAGGCCAAGATTCTGAAGAAATGCACGCTGCCGCTGACCGGGGTGAAGGTGGTGGACACCATCGTCACCGAGATGGCCTACATCAATGTGACTTCCTCTGGCCTGGTGCTGGAGGAGCTAGCGCCCGGGTGTACTCCGGAGAGCGTGCAGGCGGCAACCGAGGCTAGGCTCATTATCAGCCCACAACTGAAAGTGATGCAGAGTTAAGCGGGATCGTATCAGGGCGCCTTCAGGCGTGCCGACGAACGCCTCCTCAACTCTGGGCTTTAGCCCTCGGGAAAATCGCTCGTGCGACGGTTTTGCCTTGGCGGCTCAGGCGATAGAGATGACGTGGTGGGCGGCCGGCGGCCGAGGGTTTTTCCCATCGCTGCTCCAGCCAGCCGCCGCGCTGCAAGCGCGCCAGAATGGGATAAAGGGTGCCTGACTTGAGTCCGGTTTGCTTCAGTAAATCGTAGCCGTAATGCCACGCTGGCCCGCGCCGCAGGAGCACCGAGAGAACGGCCATGGACTGAGGCGAGCGCCGGAGGCGAAGAATCATGCGACGAAGTCTAGGTATGTAGGTCTGGAGCGGTCAAGCGCCCTCAGCCTGTCGGCGGAACACCGCGACACTATTGGCTAATTGTGGATTCACAGCCTTTAGGCGAAAAGTGAGAGTCAGCGTATTTCCGTCGGCCGACACGGTAGCGGTTTCGGTCAAAGTGGTCGCACCCGCCTTCTTGCCAATTCCTGACATATGGAATTTACCCGCGCGTGTGTAAGCAATCGTATCGGCTAGAGCCGAACCGTGCACTGATAATTTTTACCATCGAACGCGGCGACGAAAGTGGTCTTCATTGCGTCGCGGCCGCCGAACACGATTTCCTCGTGTACGCTTATGTGATCGCCGGTCACTTCAATCTTCTGAGTCCAGCTTTGCGCCGCGCGATTGCCCAGCCGCGACTCTTCCCGTATCAGCTTCCACAAGCCGGTGAAGGGCTCCCGAGTGGTTTAGGCGTGAATTCATAATATGGAAACACCGATAATTTAGATCAGTACAGGCCCTTTTGGGGTAAACTGAAATGTGATTCCAGCCCACATCCGGCGCAGGTTCTGCGTCTCACACCTGCTAACATCAGTACAACGCAGCACTCACCTTCTTCATCCAGAAAAGCGGCGCCTTACAGGTGTCCGGGGAGACGGGGCTTATGGCTCTGCACGATACAGCGGTTTCGCCGTGGCGTGCGCGGGTTGAGGACGTCCTGATCACCGGGGAACTGCGTTACCGAGTTCCCAAGAATAACTCCTCTGCGGCCAAGAGGCGGGCCAGGAGCCGCCATTTGAAGGAGCTGGCGGGTAAAAACGCGTCTACACCTGAGCTTCTTGAGGGGCTGGCGCGAGCCGCGCGTGAGGTATGCAATGCCGGCGCCGCCGGCGTAAGTCGGCTGGTGGAGTCTGACCACGGTACCGCGCTGATTCGCTGGGAGACTGTCGCCGGCGATCTGGCGCAACATGCCGGCGCCACCAGCCCGCGGGATTGGAGCCCTTCGGGCGCGACCCTGGACCGCAAATCGCCGCAGCTATTCCTTTATCCCGCCCGCTGTTTCCACTACCTGGGTGAACTGAAACCTGCCATCGTCGAAGGTCTGGTCGTGCCCATATTCGTGCACGACAAGCCGTGGGGCACTTTATGGGTGGTTTCTCATGAGGAGCACCACAATTTTGACCAGACCGATGTGGATGCCATCAGCAGCATGGCCGAGTTCGCCGCCGGTATCCTGGGCCGTGTTGCTATGGCGACGCCGGCGTAGAAGCAGTTCTCAGTTCTCAGCTGTCGATACTCAGTACCTGATACCTAGAATCCGGCCCCGGACGTGAGTGCTCTTCCATCCGGCCCCGAACAAAAAACCCCGGGTTCCAAGCTTCATGGCAGTCGTGGATTGAACACGTAAATTCGCCTGGAAACTGCGCTTCGCATCGGCAACGCTAGTTTGCGCTTTTACAATCAAATAGTTGCGGCCTACAGGATAGAGAGACTAGAGTTTTTCACGGGGCCGCGGATTGGCGGCTCTGGCGAGCGCACTCCCATCTGGAGTGTCCCGCGTGGGGAGGCGGATAATGAAAAAAGTACTGATCGTCATTGGTGTAATCATCCTGGTTCTCGTAGTGATTGTTGTTGCCGTCCCCTTCTTCGTTGATGCTAACCAGTTCCGTCCCAGAATTGAAGCACAACTCACAGACGCGCTAGGACGGCAGGTTAAGATCGGCAATTTAAGCCTTAAGCTTTGGCGCGGGCAGTTGGGGGCCGACAACATCTCCATCGCTGACGACCCGGCATTCAGCCACAATTCCTTTGTGCAGGCCAAGGCCCTGGACATCAGCGTAGAAATAATGCCGCTGATCTTCCATCGCGATGTTCACGTGCAGTCGCTGACCCTGGAGCAGCCGCAGGTGGCGCTGATTCGCTCCGCTAACGGCACCTGGAATTTTTCCACCATCGGGCAGAACAAGCAGAATCAAACCGCACCAAAGCAGAGCACGGAGACGCAGCCAGCAGCGAAACAGCCCGCAGCGAAGAAGCCGGAGGGCAACGCGGGCGCAACCAGTGGCGCCGGCAGCAGCGGCGGCATGCCCCAGATTCAGATCCAGAAGCTGGAGATCGCCAATGGCCGCATTCTGCTGGGCTCGCCAGGCCGCCGCCCGAACACCTACGACGCCGTCAACCTGACTGCCAGCGATGTCTCCTATGACTCTCGTTTTCCGTTCTCGCTTTCGGCCAACATGCCCGGCGGCGGCAAGATGGAGGTAAAGGGCCAGGCGGGGCCCGTGGACCGCAGCGACGCCTCGCGCACTCCCTTCAGCGCGCAGGCCAACATTACTCGCCTGGACCTGGCCGCGAGCGGCTTTGTGGACCCTGGTGCGGGAATTGCCGGCGTGGCGGACTTCAAAGGAACCGTGCAATCTGACGGCAACCACGCTCAAGCCAAGGGCGCGGTTACGGCTTCCAAGCTCTGCTTAGTGAAGGGCTGCCATCCCGCCAGCCAGCCCATCACGGTAGATTACGCCTCCGACTACGACCTGGCGCGGCAAACCGGCACCGTGGAAAACACCCGCATCGTGACCGGTAAAAGCGCGGTGAATGTGGCTGGCACTTATGACCTGCACGGCGCTTCACCGGTGCTGCACATGAAGGTGAACGCGCCCAGCATTCCGGTGCAGGATGTGCAGGCTTTGCTGCCTGCCATGGGCGTGATTCTGCCCGAGGGCGCCTCGCTGCAGAGTGGTAACGGGGATGCGCATTTGTCGGCAGATGGGCCGGTGAGTAACCTGGTCACCACCGGGAATGTGGCGCTCAACAACGCCCGGCTTGCCGGCTTTAGCCTCGGGTCCAAGATGGCGGCACTCTCCGTTCTCTCCGGCATCAACAAGGCAGCAACCGATACAGTTATACAGACTCTGAGCTCCGGCGTGCGTATTGCACCCTCGGGCATCAATGCCGACAATCTGAAGCTGATTGTGGCGGGCATCGGCACCCTGACCGGCTCGGGAACCATTGCTTCCAACAGCGCCATAAATTTCAAAATGCTCCTTCAGGGCGGCGCGGGAAGTGGTGTGGGCAACGTCCTTTCGCGAGTTGGAGTGGGTAAGAGCGCCGCTGCCCGCGGCATTCCCTTCATGATCCAGGGCACCACCTCGCGGCCCATCATCGTGCCTGACGTGAAAGGCATGCTGGCCGGCAAGATCGGCGCCGCGGGCACTGGCCAACAGCAGAATCCGGCTCAGGGCGTGCAGCAGATGCTGGGCAACATCCTGGGGAAGAAAAAGAAGCCGCAGTAGCCAGCCGCCCGGCAGCTACAATTCCACTCTGAATGAAACACGAAGTGCTGGTTGTGCGCGAAAAGGAAATTCGTGCTCTGCTCGATCCCGCCGCCTGCATTCAGGTGATGGAGCAGTCGTTTGCCGCCTACGCCACCGGCAAGGCGCAGTTGCCTCCGGTCATCAATCTGGAAGTGCCGGAGCACCGCGGCGAAGTCCACATTAAGACCGGCCACCTCAGCGGTGGGCCGTACTACGCGGTCAAGATTGCCTCCGGGTTCTACGACAACGCCGCGCTCGGGCTGCCGAGCAGCAGCGGCATGGTGCTGGTGTTTGACTCGCGCACTGGAGCGCCAGCAGCTTTTCTGCTGGACAACGGGTTTATCACGGACCTGCGCACGGCCGCAGCCGGCGCCTTGGCGGCAAAATATCTTTCGCGCCAGCAGGTCAATACCGTGGCCGTGATCGGCGCGGGAGCGCAAGCGCGCTACCAAGCGAAACTGCTGCCCCTGGCGCGCAGTTTTCGCGAAGTTCACATTTGGGGCCGAAGCCGGGAGAAGGCGGAGGCTTGCGTTGAAGATCTGCGCCAATCCGGCATTTCCGGCCAGCCAAAGTTTGCTGTGGAAAATTCCGTGGAAGATGCCGTGCGCAAGGCCGATTTGGTCATTACTGTGACTGCCAGCCGCGCGCCCCTGGTGCGCGCCGAGTGGCTGGCTCCGGGCACTACCGTGATTGCTGTCGGGTCAGACGGTCCCGACAAGCAGGAACTCGATGTCGGAGTGCTAGTCCGCGCCGACCGCATTGTGGCTGACAGCCTGCCGCAGTGCATTCGCCTGGGCGAAATCCATCACGCCGTGGAGCAGGGCGTAATCAGGAAAGAGAAAGTCGGCGCTGAATTAGGCGAGATCGCTGCCGGGCTCAAGCCCGGTCGTACGGGCGATCAGGAATTGATTGTGTGCGACCTGACCGGTGTGGGCGTGCAGGACGTGGCCGCGGCAAGTCTGGTAATGGAGCGGGCGCTCGCCGCCGGCGCGGGCGACAAACTGGCGCTCTAGATAGTCAAAGCAGGTGTGGGGACGGGGCTGTGCCCCGCCTCCACACGAATTTATGCTGCCCCGCTGTGCACGGCTTGAACTTGCGGGCGTCTCTTAGCCTTCAGCGCGTTCAGTACCTCATCCACCCGCGCCAGCCCCCGCAGGGTGTAATCGAGATCGTAGCCATAGCCCAGGCGCAGATACTTTCCCATGCCAAAGAAATCGCCCGGCATAATCAGCACCGATTGCTCTTTCATCACCCGGTTCATGAGCGCCGAAGAAGAAATTGGCAGCTTGTAGCGCACATAGGCAATGGCGCCCGCAACCGGCGGGATGTAGCTGAAAATGTCGTCATGCTTGTGAATCCAGGCTTCGAGGCGCGGCAACTGACGGCGCAGGATAGCGCGGGTGCGCTCGATCAGTTGCTCGCGGCATGATGACTCCAAAGCAATGCGCGCCAGGCGCTCGGAAATATAGCTTGGAGTCAGAGTGAGGTAATCGTGGTAAGAGCAGAGCCTGGCGATCGCCTTCGGCGGGCCCGCAATCCAGCCAATGCGCAGCCCCGGCATGCCGAACGCCTTCGACAGCCCAGAGGTAATGAGCAGCTTGTCATAGCGGCCCCAGAATGACGGCGTAAGGCCGCGCTGCAGTTCGGCGCCGCGGTAAATTTCGTCGGCCAGCAACCAGGCGTTGGCGCGGCGAGCAGCGTGCACCACCGCATCCATTTCTGTTTCGGTCAGCACGCCCCCGGTTGGGTTATTGGGATTGGTGATGACGATGAGCCGCGTCTTTTTGCTGACCGCGCGCTCCAGGCTCTTCAGGTCCAACGCCCAGCGCAGTTTCCCGTTTTCGCGACCCTCCTTCAGCCAGATGGCATCTGCGCGTCCGGCATAGGCGCGGGCCAGTCCCCAGGTCTGCAGGTAGTTGGGCAGCATGACCGCAGCCCGGTCCGTCTTCTCCAGCATGGACCATAGCACCATGTAATTGGCCTCGGCGCCGCCGTTCACCACAGTGACGTGCTCGGGCGTGGCGCCCGGATACCACCGGGCAATATTTTCCCGCAGCTCCGGCGAGCCGTTGGCGGGCGCGTATTTCAGGCTCCAGGAAGTGAGTTCCTTCATCTGCTCCGGGCTGAGCAGTTCCTCGAGTTTCAGCGGCAGCACACCGCTTTCGGATAGGTTGTAGTCCACCTCGTTTTCGTAGGTGCACTGCATTCGCTCCATGCGGAAGGTGTCAATGCGCATGTCGGTCTCCTCTGTCAACGGCAGCGGCACTGTAACAAAGCAGGGCAGCAATCAGCAATCAGCACGTAAAGTAATTAGCATTTAGCAATTAGCCCTTCAACCGCATCCCCCTGCGAAGCGCGGATGCGCGTTGCCGGCCAAACGCTAAGGGCTAATTGGGGAGTGCCAATAAGGCGCCCGTCCAGCCCTTGGCTGCTGGCTTGATCCGCCCACGCAAGTCTTGCTGCAGTATTGTCTTTATCGAATTCTAAACATGAGCTTATAATCCGCGCTAACGGTGAGATGGGTCCCCTCAGTGCCTGTGCTTTTCTGGCTCGCTGCGGCAGCCATGGTTGCGGCCTCCACAAAACCTTTACCTCCTATCGCAACCAATCAGAATCACCATCCTGCCGGCGAACTCCGCAACGGAGTATCAACCCTCCGACTCGAGATCGGCAAAGGTATTTGGCACCCGGAGAGCGAAGATGGCCCTGGTTTGCCGGTGTACGCGTTTGGCGAGGCTGGCCACCAGCTGCAAAATCCGGGACCGCTGATGCGTGTGCCCCAGGGCACTGAGATTCACATCGCCGTCCACAACAACCTGCCAGTGCCAGTCAGCGTGTATGGGCTTGCAGGACCAGGCGCCGGGCACCAGCAAGCCCTTCATCTGGCGCCGAACACAACCGAACATGCCACCTTCAAGGTAGGAACACCGGGAGTGTACTTCTACTGGGGCGCCACGACGGCAACCGGCTTGAGAGCGCGCCATGGTATTGACTCGCAGTTGAATGGTGCTTTGGTTGTGGATCCTCCCGGCCGCAGTCCCCGGGATGAAATCTTTGTCATCAGTGTCTGGGGAAATGGCCCAGCTCTGGTGGCCGACCAAAACGTGGCAACGATCAACGGCAAATCCTGGCCGTATACCCAGCGCCTCCGATACGCCGTCGGGGAGCCGATACGCTGGCGGTGGATTAACGCCAGTGAATTGGGTCATGCCATGCATCTTCACGGCTTCTACTACCGTATCGACGCTTCCAACCGAAACGGCCGAATGGAGAACTACAACGGAGACTTGCGACCCCGCGTGGTCACGCAGTGGATTGGTCCGGGTGAGGCGTTCGACATGAGCTGGTCGCCGGAGCGGTCCGGGCGCTGGCTTTTTCATTGTCACATGGTGGCCCATATGGTCCCCCCGACCCTCCCGCCCGATGCGCTGTTTAACTCTGCGCGCGTGCAGGCGGCGGAGCACGCCGAGCCTGCGGCGATGGGCATGGGGCAGCTGATCCTAGGTGTAACCGTGCCGGCGGGACCTGGAGACCCAGCTCCGCCGCCGTGGCATGCCGAACGCCATTTGCGACTGGTCATCGCCGAACAAGGCAGCAGCGATCGGCTTTATGCTTTGCAGTTAAGCGACTCTGGACAAGCACCCGCCGGCGCGGCGAAACCCGGCCTGATTGGCCCGCCTATCGTCCTCACACGTGGCCAACCGGTGGACATCGAAGTGGTTAATCATCTGCAGCAGCCGACCGCCATCCACTGGCATGGTATAGAGCTGGAAAGCTACTACGACGGCGTGCCCGGCTGGTCGGGAGTGTCAACCGAGATCACTCCCCCCATTGCTCCCGGCGCTTCTTTCATCGCGCGCATGGCACCGCCGCGCGCGGGTACGTTCATCTACCACACCCACTGGCACGACGTCTCGCAGCTCACCCATGGCTTATACGGACCGCTGATCGTTCTTCCTCCGGGAGAGAAATTCGATTCCGCATCCGACCTGACTTTTGTGTTCAGCGAGGGCGACTTCGAATGGGGGCCTATGTTCCTCGTCAACGGTCTCCCCCAATTGCCGGCGCTGCATTTGCAGACCGGCAAGCGCTACCGGCTGCGGCTCATCAACATTGCCCCAAACAATGTGGCGCTGCAGGTCTCGCTGCATGATGATCACAGTCCCGCGCAATGGCGAATCATTGCCAAAGACGGGGCGGATTTAGCTCCCCGGGCAATTCACCCCGCACCCGCTGAGACGCCCATTACAGTGGGGGAAACCTACGATGCGGAATTCGAAACTGATGTGCCTAAGGAGTTGCTCCTCGACTTCTACCTGCCAGGTCCCAAGGTACACACCACGGAAACCCTTGTCTTTGCAGCCAAGAAAACGTTGCAGTAGCTTCGGCTGCAGGGGACCCGGGGCCTCCCCGGCCTCAGCTCACTACGGAAATCGGTCGAGTCTACCTTCGCCTTTTTCCTCGATCCGATCGAAACCATACCCCCGACCGTCTGAATCCGAACAGATGCCGCTGAAAGCGGAGAGTTTGGCGTGGTCACCAGATAACGGAATACGTCCAGGGCCGTCAGTGACATATAGGGTGATGCCCGGGTATCGCAGCTGTTCTTGCTCATCTTTCGCGAACCCGCAGACGGTGGTTTACGTATTGCATCGGAGGGGCTGACATGGGAGATCTCATACAGGACGTTAGGTACGGCGTGCGCGTGTTGCGCAAGAGCAAAGGCTTTGCCGCCATCGCCATCATCGTTCTGGCGCTGGGCATCGGAGCCAATACCGCCATCTTCAGCGTGGTGAATGCGGTGCTGCTGCGGCCCTTGCCCTACCGGGATCCCAGCCGCCTCATGCAGGTGTGGCACGTGCCTCCGCCAAAAGAGTTTCCAGGGATGACGATGTTTTCGGTTTCGCCGGCCAACTACCTGGATTGGGAGCGCCAGAATCACGTTTTCCAGAGCATGGCGATCTATGGTTTTCAGGCCTTCAATATCACCGGCAACGACCAGCCGCAGGCGCTGCAAGCCTCAAAGATATCGCAGGAGTTCTACCGCACCCTGGGCGTGCAGCCCATGCTGGGGCGAACATTCACCGCCGAAGAGGAGCAGCCCGGCCACAATCACGTGGTCGTTCTCGGCTATGCCTTGTGGAAATCCGCTCTTGGCGGGAATCCCAGGATCGTGGGCAGCACCATCAATCTCGATGACCAGCCCTACACGGTGGTGGGCGTAATGCCGCCCAAGTTCAAATTTCCCGATTGGGCGCAGCTATGGGCGCCGCTCGGCTGGACCGACCAGGAGCGCGCGGTGCGGGGCAATCACAATTACATGGTTATCGCGCGGCTCAGGCCGGGGACGGCAATGCAGCAGGCCCAGGCCGAGATGAACACCATCTCAGCACGCCTGCAGCAGCAGTATCCGGCGGACGATGCCGGCTGGGGTTCCGTCATCGTCCCCCTGCGCGATCAACTGGTGGGTGACATGCGCCCGGCGCTGCTGGTCCTGCTGGGGGCGGTGGCCTTTGTGCTGCTCATCGCCTGCGCCAATGTCGCCAACCTGGTGCTGGCCAGGACCGTGACCCGGCGCAAGGAACTGGCAATCCGCGCCGCGCTGGGAGCGAGCCGTGCGCGCATCTTGCGCGGCGTCCTGATGGAAACCGTTCTGCTGGCGGTGATCGGCGGCACCCTCGGCCTGCTGATAGCGCATTTCGGGATGAAATTGATTGTGGACTTCCTGGTGGCTACGCACGCGCCCCGCGCTGCCGAAATCAGCCTAGATTTTTGGGTGCTGGCCTTTAACCTGGGTATATCTGTGCTGGCCGGCATTATCGCCGGCCTGGCGCCGGCCTGGCGTTACACCCGTAATGATTTTGATGTGCACGAAGCCTTGAAACAGGCGGCGGGCAGGACGGAGACCGAATCCGGAGGAAAGAACACACGCGCCGCCCTGGTGGTTTGCGAGGTGGCCCTGTCGCTGCTGTTGCTGGTGGGCGCAGGACTGATGATTCGCAGTTTGTGGGCGCTGCGCAGCAGCGACCCGGGATTCGATCCGCGCAATGTGCTCACCATGGTGCTGCCCACTTCCGCCACACGATATCCCACGCTCGAACAGAATGTTGCTTTCTGGGAGCGGGTTCTGCCCCGGGTGCGGGCGCTTCCGGGTGTCATGCAGGCCGGCGCCACTGATTCGCTGCCTCTCTCCGGCGAGGGATCCATGCAGCCAGTGACCGTCGAGGGCCGGCCCGTCTTGCCCATGGCGGAACAACCAGAAGTGGGCGTCCGCGTTTTTACTTCTGGGTATCTGGAAGCCATGCGCGTTCCGCTGCTGCGCGGACGCATGCTCAACGATGGAGATGTCGCCGGCCGTCCGCCGGTGACCGTCATTAGTGCCGCCATGGCCAAGCAATTCTGGCCGCACGAAGATCCCATCGGCAAGCATCTGACGCTCACCTTCTTCCCCGGCATTGCGCGCGAAGTGGTAGGAGTGGTGGGCGACGTGAAGATGGACAGTCTGAACGCGTCCGAGACTCAATCTATGGTCTATGTTCCGTTGCCTCAGATGACGATGCCGCCGGGAGAGGTCTGGCACGGATTTGCGGTGTCACTGGTGGTGCGCACGGCCAACGCTCCCAGCAGCGCGGCGGCTGCGATTAAGAACGCGATTCACCAACTGGATGCGGCGCAGCCGGTCATGCAGGTGGAGACCATGGAAGAGATGGTGGCCGACTCTATTTCCCAACAGCGCTTCACCATGCTGCTGCTGGCCGCCTTTGCCGGACTGGCGCTGCTGCTGGCCGCCGCCGGCATCTACAGCGTGCTTTCTTACAGCGTGCGGCGGCGGGTGCGCGAGATCGGCATCCGCATGGCCCTGGGCGCGCAGATCAGCGATGTGCTGCGCTTGGTTATCGTCGAAGGCATGAAGCCGGCGCTGCTGGGCTTGGCCATCGGCCTGGCTGGAGCGTTGGCCCTGGGGCGCGTGCTCTCGAAGCTCATCTATGGCGTGAGCCCGGCCGACCCGGCCACCTTCGCCGCCGTTTCAGCGCTACTAGCTGCTGTGGCCCTGGCGGCCAGCATCATCCCCGCCGCACGAGCCACGCGGGTGGAACCGGTGAAGACGCTACGCGAAGAGTAGGGCGAGTCCCAATTCCAACGCCCGTGAGCTGTGGCTGGCGTGTCTCCATGCTGGTGTGAAAGTCATAAGCGCGAGTTTCTCGTCCCCACTCTCCGATTCGAGGCTGCATAAATTTGCACAAAAACAGCACTAACTCTCATCTTGACACCAGCTTAGCTGCAGCGCACCGTTAACATCCTCAGGCCGCGTCCAGCGGCCGGTTGCCAGGGTTGCACACGGTTTAGGGTCCCTCCCAGTTGCTGAGTTCACGGTTACGAAAGAGGAACGACAATCATGAATGTGACTACTGTGAAGATTTTCGTGTTAACTCTCGCCCTTTGCCTGCCATCGTCAATGGCCCATGCCACACGCTATTCCATTACCATCCCCAGCGTCGCCGGCTATCCCACAACCACGATCAGGTTCTCCGCTCCAGGTGTGCTGACCGGATCTAAACCCCTGGGGGCCAGCAGCATCAAGGTGAGCTTCGAAGGCGCCAACTTTGCAGCTTCGCCGACCGGCGGGCAGTGGGTGACCAACGCTTCCGGCACTTACTTCGGTTTCACCTGCAACCGGTCGTCTGTTGCCTGCATGAAGGCGACCCGGGGCAAAGGCTCATACACCTACAAACTGGTTGGGCCAGCGTTCGCGGCACCCAGTACCAAAGGGGAATTCCATCTGAACTGGGATGTAAATCCTCCCGGCGACGTCGCGCAAGATATTTCCAGGCTCCCCGAGCCTGGCAGCGTGCTGCTGCTTCTTGCCGGGATGCTTTCGCTAGGTTGGCTGATGCGCAAGCGAGTAATGGCCTGAGCTCAGGGGCATGTTGAAGCAGCGGCTCACCCTCAGGGCGGAGATTTGTCGCGGAGACATGCAGTGCGCCCCGCCCCGCGCCCTTAACACAGGCGCGGCCGAGAGCGAAATCGCGGTATGAGAAACGGAGTCTGCCGGCGATATTGCTCGTAGGCTTCGCCGTGCTTCCATAGGAGTTCCTTTTCCTCTATCCACTTGTCCCAGGAGAGCACCAACAAAGCAAATGCTCCTACTCCGCCGAACAGCGCGCTCGGGCTGTTGGCCAGCAGCGCCCATCCAGCCAGCCATAGTATCGCGCCCAGTGCCATGGGATTGCGCGTGAACCGGTAGGGGCCGTCGCAGAGCAGAATTCGGGTTGGCACCAGGGGAAGCGGCGTGCCCTCGCCTTTCTTGTGTTGCCAGTAGATGGACCAGCCCAGCCAGGGAATTCCCGCCAGAAAAACCCCAGCGGCCAGCCACCGCAAGTGGGGAATCTGGTCCGCACCGGACAGACCCAGGACACGGTCCAGTTTCCGGCCCAGGTAAACCAATAGAGCTGGAATCAGGACAAGCTCCAGAGTGGAACCGACCAGGGTAGCGGCCAGCAAATGTGCGAAGCGGCGAGGGGAGCCGGAGCGGCGGACCAGGAACGCCACCACGGGTTCGAAGTGAACGCGCTCGTCCATTGGATATAAAGGACTAAATCTGGCTTCCGCCCAATTGGACAGAGGCCACTGCATCTTCTCCATCAGCTTTCACTGTTCTTTTGTACCGCTGCCTGCTCACACATACCATTACCAAAGATTGGTCTCGAGCTTTGAGTTATCTGGCTAGAAGGGCACCCGACAAGCTAAGCTTCCACGATTTTTCTGAATTTGGTGTCAGCTGGAGGGCAGGGGGTTTTGTCATGCTTCTCCCCATCAAGCACGAGAATATGTCGGCGCGGCGCCTGCCGGTCATCACCCTGGCGCTGATCGCCATCAATGTCGTGGCCTTCCTCGGCACTCACTCCACCATTGAAGAGCAGGCGCCACAAATCGGTAAGGCCAGGGCACATATTCTGCTGCTCGCCGCCGCCCATCCGGAACTGAAGCTCACGCCTGAGGCGCAGCAACTGGTCACCAGCTTCCAGAAAGAACACGCTTCCACGTGGAAAAAAATCCAGAACCCAAACCACCCTGCGATTGACAGCTGGGATACGAAGATGCGGCTGGAGCAGGAACCGGAAGCGCTGCAGGAGGAAATGGACTCGCTGTGCAATGAGTTCACAAGGCTTTCCGGCGCCTCGCTGACCGCGCACTACGCTTTCGTTCCCGCCCATCCCGCGGCCATCAGCTATCTCACCGCCAATTTTCTGCATGGCGGATGGTTGCACCTGATCGGCAACATGTGGTTTTTGTGGCTGGCGGGGTTTGTGCTGGAAGATGTGTGGGGCCGGCCGCTTTACACCATGTTTTACCTTGTGGCCGGCGCCGCGGCGCTGCAGTTTCACGCCTGGACCAACGCCGGCAGCATGGTGCCGACACTGGGCGCCTCCGGCGCAGTAGCGGCCCTGATGGGCGCCTTCCTGGTTCGCTTCCCCAAAATGAAGATTCGCATGGTGTGGCTGTTCATGTTTCGCCTGATCCGCTTTAACGCGCCCGCCTACACCCTGCTGCCCTTGTGGCTCCTAATGGAGGTTTTTTATGGCGCGGCCTTTGGCGGGGCCAGCGGCGTGGCTCACTGGGCCCACGTGGGCGGTTTCGCCTTTGGGGCGCTGGCCGCAGTGGCACTGCGCTACTCGGGCTTGGAGCAGAAGGCCAACAAGGCGGTGGAGTCGAAGGTGGCCTGGACCACGCATCCGGAGATTGAGCAGGCCCATGAACTGATCGAGCAGGGCCAGTTCGATGCCGCCGGCGAACTCCTGAAAAAGCATTTGGCTGCTCAACCCGACTCGGTTGACGCCTGCACCTTGCTGCGCGACATCCATTTGAAAAAGCAGGATCTTCCCGCCTACCACGCAGCCACGGCGCAGCTCTGCGCCCTGCACCTGAAGATGCGCGAGCCGGATGCAGCCTGGCAGGATTACGAAGAATTCCTCAACTCCGGCGGCGCGCACCTGCCCGCGGCAACCTGGCTTGAGCTGTGCCGGGGGCTGGAGCAGCAGCAGAATTTTGAGCGCGCGCTGACTGAGTATTTGAGCCTGGCGGAAAACTATTCTTCCGAACGGGCCGCGCTGATGGCGCAACTGGCAGCGGCGCGCCTCTGCCTCAAGCGGCTCAACCGGCCCCAGGATGCGCTGCAGTTGTTCCAGGCAGCCGCGGCTTCGCCGGTGCCTCACCTCGACCTGGAGCTCAACATCCAAACCGGGATCAAGGAGGCTCAGGCGTCGCTTTCCGGTGGAGCCAAGGCCATGGGAGCCAGCGCGGGCGCGTAAATCAGTTCTCGGATCTCAGTTCTGGCTTCTCAGTTGAAACCCGCTGGTGTCTGCAAAAATAATGTTCGTTGGCGTTGTCTGGAAGCAAAGAGCCAACAGAAAGAGCCAAAAGCTAAGAGCCAACCGACCTCCACCACTACGGCAAGAGCCCGCTGCGGCTCTGCACGTGGCGGACGAAAGCTTCTGCCTGACTTACCCCGCTCTCCACGCCGCGGAATCGCGCTACCTGCTCCTGCAATGCGTAAAAGCGGTCAGGGCTTTGGCTGGCGTGCGCATAACAGGCGGCGCGTTTCCGCGGTTCCGCGCCGGTGATGTCCACGTACTCCGTGGGCGAAAACATCAGCGTGTCCTCGCCGTCGGATACCTCGTAGTAATAAAGCGCAAAACTCTTGCCCATGCGCAGCCACGCTTCGTAGCAAAGCATGGAAGTGGCGCGATGGTCGGGATGGCCGTCAATCGGCCACTGCGTAAAGAGTACATCCGGCCTCTCGCCTTCGATGATGCGGGCGAAACTGTCGTAGTGTGTTTTATCAACTACTGCCTGACCGTCCACCTGGCCGGCGAAAAGCGGCGTGGCTTTCAGCAGTTCGCAGGCTTTTGCCGCCTCCGCGCTGCGAATTGCTGCGGCTTGTTTTCCGCTCTTGCCGGCAATGCCGCCTTCGCCGCGATTCAGATAGAGCAAGGTCACGGTGTGGCCGCGCTCGATATAGCTAGCCACAGTCCCACCACATCCGTATTCCGGATCACCCGGGTGCCCGCCGGCCACGATTACCTTTAGCCTTTTCGCGTCGGCAACAGGCCGCGTATTCAGTTCGGCCGGGGCGGCGCCGGCGAGCGCCGCCGAGGGCAGCGCCCAGGCCGCATCCCGCAGAAACTTGCGCCGGGAAAAATCATTCATGAGCTCCTCCCAAAACGGTCGAAGGTTGGCAATGTCACCGGCTAAGGCTCATTCCAGCCATTAGCAATTAGCAGTTACCACTTAGCCCGTCAACCGTTTCGGTTCGGATGTTTGAGTTTCTTGCGAGATGGGGCCTACTCGGCTTGCAGACTCCGGCGCTCAAGCTTTACGAACAACGTTAATGGGCTGACTGCTGAGTGCTGACTGCTGCCGGCTAGCGTTCAACCAGCACGCCGGGATGGTGTGCGGCCATTTCCCGCGCCACCGCCAGTCCCAACCGGCGAACGCCTTCGCGAATCTGCTCCGGGGTAGAGTGTGAGAAGTTCAGGCGCATGTGACGTCGGCCCTCATCGCCGCCGGGATAAAAGCAATCGCCCGGAACGAATGCCACATTCTCCCGCAGCCCAGCCTGGAAAAGGTGCTCCAGGTCCAAACCCTCAGGCAGAGTTACCCACAGGAACAGCCCTCCTTGGGGATGAGTCCAGGTGACCTCCGGCGGGAAATATTCCGTCAGCGCAGCCAGCATCACGTCGCGGCGCTCGCGGTAAACGGCGCGGATCTTCTTCACGTGCTCGTCGAGGAAACCGTCGTGCACCACCTCATAGGCCACCATCTGGTCGAAGGTGCTGGTGTGCAGGTCCGCGCCCTGCTTAAGCTGCACCAGCTTGCTGATGACGTCTGGCGGGGCGACGATCCAGCCCAGGCGAAGGCCGGGCGCCAGGGTCTTGGAAAAGGTGCTCAGGTAAATCACGTTGCCCAGCTTGCCGTCGTCGCGGCGCAGGTTGTCACGGTCCAGCACCAGCAGCGGCGGCAGGTGCGCGCCTTCAAAGCGCAGCTGCCCGTACGGATCGTCCTCAATGATAGGAATGCCATATTTGTCGGCCAGAAGCACCAGTTCGTGGCGCCGCGGCTCGCACAACGTGACGCCGCCCGGGTTCTGAAAGTTGGGCAGAACGTACATGAATTTGGGGCCGGAGCGCAGGGCTTCTTCCAGTTCGCCGGTGCGCAGACCGTCGTGGTCCACGGGCACGCTCACGTATTCCGCGCCATACACGTTGAACGCCTGCAGGGCTCCTAGGTAAGTGGGAGCCTCCACCAGGATGCGGTCACCGGGATTGATCAGCAGCTTGCCGATCAGATCGAGCGCCTGCTGGGAGCCGCTGGTGATGAGCACGTTTTCCGGGCCGGCAATAATCCTGTACTTCGCCATCTTCTGGGCCAGGTACTCGCGCAGCGGTGTGTAACCCTCGGACGCGCTGTATTGCAGCGCCATCGGCCCCTTGGCTTCCAGCACTCGGTGGCAGGCAGTCTCGAAGCGCTCTACCGGGAAAACGTCGGGAGCGGGCAGGCCACCGGCGAAGGAAATTACTTCCGGGCGCTGCGTGAGCTTGAGCAGTTCCCTGATAGTGGAGCTTTTGACGGACTTAGTGCGCTGCGCGAACCGGTGCGCCCAGGGTGTGGACATGCGGTTTCTCCCTATATCTCTACGCTACTTCAGATGCGACCCGACCGAATGTGACCTGCGTTACGTGGGGTTGTGGCGATAACACGCCAGTACCTTGTACCCAGACCCCAGTTGTGTCTGTGAGCCGGAAGCCAAGAATTCATTGCCAAAAAGCCAAGACAAGTAGCTGAAAGCTGACTGCTTGACCCTTTTTGCTTACCTTTGTACATTTCCATAGTCTAACTATGGGAGTGAATTTATGGGCCGCACCGAAATACCGCCTGGAACCTTGTATCTGCTGATCTTAAAGACGTTAGAGAACGGTTCCCGTCACGGCTATGGCATTGCCGAGCGCATCCAGCAGCTTTCCGACGACGTGCTGACGGTGGAGGAAGGCTCGCTCTATCCTGCGCTGCAACGCATGCTGATCAAGGGCTGGGTGGTGGGCGAGTGGCGGCAGTCGGAGAACAATCGCCGTGCCCGGTATTACCAGCTCACCCCGGCGGGCAGGAAGCGACTGGGCCTGGAGCTGAACGAATTTCAGAAAGTCATGGCGGCCATCACTCGAGTAATCCAGACCGTGTGATAAGGAGTGCAGCATGGAGCGTCTGGGAGAACTCTGGCGCCGGCTGAAGTTCATCTTCCGCCGGGGAAAGTTCCAGCAGGAGCTGCAGGAGGAAATGCAGTTCCACCTGGAAATGAAAGCGCAGAACCTGCGCGACGCGGGTATGGCGCCAGGCGAAGCGGGCCCAGCCGCGCAGCGCCGGTTTGGCAACATGCTGCTGCTGCGCGAAACCAGCCGCGAGGCCTGGGGCTGGAACCTGCTGGAAACGATTTTGCAGGATTTGCGCTACGGCTGGCGCCAGCTGCGCCGCAGTCCTGGCTTCACCCTGGTAGCCGTGCTTACCCTCGCCCTCGGTATCGGCGCCAATACTGCTGTGTTCACTCTGGTGGACGCGGTGATGCTCAAGTCGCTTCCGGTTGCCGATCCGCAGCAGCTCTACAGTCTGGGTGCGGACGACAACTGCTGTCAGATGACCGGCATGCAGGGTAATTTCACCATCTACTCCTACCCGCTCTACCGGTACCTGCAGGAACACAATCCCCAGTTTTCCCAGCTTGCCGCCTTCCAGGCAGGAGCCATGCCGGTAGCTGTGAGGCGCAGCCGGGGAGCGGAGGCGGCACAGCCTTACCGGGGCGAGTTCGTTTCCGGAAACTATTTTCAGATGTTCGGAATCAGCGCCTATGCGGGGCGTATGCTCACGCCGGCTGACGATCGCTCCAGCGCGCCGCCCGTAGCTGTGATGAGTTACCGCGTCTGGCAGCAGCGTTATGGAGCCGACCCGGGCGTAATCGGCTCGAGATTAGTTATCAATAGCAAGGTATTCACGCTGGCCGGTATCACGCCGCCCGGCTTTTTCGGCGACCGCCTAACTGGCGACCCGCCCGACTTCTGGTTGCCCATCGGCACCGAGCCTGTGCTTAACGGACTGGTGTCGATTCTCCGCGAGCCCGGCGAGTTCTGGCTGTACCTTACCGGGCGGCTCAAGCCCGGCGTGCCCCTGGCTCCATTGCAGGCGCAACTGACGGTGGAATTGCAGCAATGGCTCCGCACCCTCCCCAAGTTGGAGGAAGGCGATCGCAAAGACATTTCCCAACAACGCATCATCCTCACTCCAGGTGGCGCCGGCGTCACCGAGTTGCGCGACCAGTATGCCAGCGGATTGCGCATGCTCACGGTTCTGGCCGGGCTGGTGCTGCTGATCGCTTGCGCCAACCTGGCCAACCTGCTGCTGGCGAAAAGCAGCGCCGCTCGCGTGCAGATGGCGGCGCGCATTGCCCTGGGCGCAACTCGGGCCCGCCTCATGCGGCAAATCCTGACGGAAAGCATGCTGCTGGCCGTGCTCGGCGGTGCTTCGGGCGTAGCGGTGGCGTTCGTGGCCACGCGCATGATCCTGCTGCTCGCGTTTCGGGGCGCGCTCTACGTTCCCATTGACGCCACTCCGTCCCTTCCCATCCTCGCGTTCGCCTTGGGACTTTCGCTGCTTACGGGCGTTCTCTTCGGCGTGGCCCCGGCGTGGGTCAGTTCGCGCTCGCAGCCCGCCGAAGCGTTGCATGGCGCCACCCGCTCCACGCGCGACCGCTCCGCCTTGCCGCAAAAGTCGCTGGTCGTCCTGCAGGCCGCGCTCTCCCTGGTGCTGCTGGCAGGGGCGGGCCTCCTCACCCGCTCGCTGCTGAACCTGCAAAACCAGCAATTCGGCTTTCAGACTCGCGGCCGCTACATCGTCCGCCTGGACCCATCTTTAGCCGGCTACACCATGGAACGCCTTCCCGGCCTGTACCGTCAGCTGCAAACGCAATTGGGCGCAATTCCGGGTGTGCTCAGCGTGGCCTACTCCGGCTACAGTCCCATGGGCGGCGACAACTGGTCCAGCGACATCAGCCTGGAAGGCCATCCTCCGGTTGACTATTCGAAAGTGGTCCCTCCTTCCTGGCTGCGCGTCAGCCCTCATTATTTCGAGACTATTGGAACCCGCCTGCTGCAGGGACGGGTTATCAACGACCAGGACACGCCGGCTTCCGCCCGCGTGGCCGTGGTGAACGAAACTTTTGCCCGCCGCTTCTTCCCCAAGCAAGATCCCATTGGCAAGCGCTTCGGAATTGGTGAAAGCAATCACAGCCGGGATTTCGAAATCATCGGCATCGTGGAAGACACCAAGTACCAGGATGCGCGCGGCCCAGCCTACGCCATGTTCTTCCTGCCCTTCCTCCAGAATGTTCCGCGCGATAATCAATCAGCCCAGCTTGCTATTGATGGCTCCAACTATTTGCATGACATCGAGCTACTGGTGGCAGGTCAGCCTCAGGATCTCGAGTCGCAGGTGCGCCGTGCGCTGGCGGAAATTGATCCCAACCTGACCGTGCTTTCCATGACTAGCTTTGACGAACAGGTGGTCCGCAACTTCAACCAAGACCGGCTGCTGGCGCGGCTTACGGGGCTATTCGGGGCACTGGCCCTGGTGCTGGCCTCGGTGGGCCTCTACGGAGTCACGGCCTACAACGTGGCCCGGCGCACCAACGAAATTGGCATCCGCATGGCCCTCGGCGCCGATCGCAACAATGTGCTCAGCATGGTGCTGCGCGGCGCCATCGGGCAAGTGGTGATTGGGCTGGTGATTGGTATTCCTATTGCGCTGGCTGCCGGCCGCGCGCTCTCCAGCCAGCTATTCGGAGTTAAAGGCTATGATGCTGGCGTGCTGGCAGCCGCAGTTGTTATCCTTGCAGCTTGTGCAGCGGCGGCCGGATTGCTGCCTGCCCGCCGTGCCGCTTCCATCAACCCCATCCAGGCGCTGCGTGCGGAGTAGTTCGGCTACTGCCGGAGACTCAATCGGGATTTCGCAAAACGGTGGCGGCAGCTAGAATTGAGAACTGACAACTGACAACTGCTCTTCTACCCGTTGCCCACGAACTCGCAACACTGTTCCAGCTTCACGTCCCAAATGGAGTTTTCCGCAGGCAGGCTCTTGATGCCGACCTGGGAGCGCAGGCCATCGCTCGACTCCGCCACCCAGACCACGCGGAACTCGGCTTTACGTCCGCCGTACTGCACTTCCAGAATTTCACCCATGCGCATGCGGTGGCGCACGCCGGTCAGCAAGGCGCCCTCGGCGCTCACGTTGCGCGCGGAGACAATCTGGCTGAAGGCTTGGTCGTAGGCGTCAATGCCCCAGACGCGGACCGGAAGAGCGGCTGATACCCGTGGTTCCCGACGGCGATCCATAAGGCCCTGCGTTTCTGGGGAGAACACAGCGCACTTCTGGGGAGTGTTGCGAGAAGATAGTAACCTGCTGCTGGAAGGCGGCCAAATTACGCCCGTTATCGCGGTTGGATTCCTACGGTAACCAGCCGCAAAACGAAGCGGCGCCGCCACTTGCAGGCAGCGGCGCCAGGAAGGCATCAATCCAGATCGGGAAGGGAACAGGCGCCCGCGCCGCGCGGGTCGCCGCAGGTGCTGCAGGGTGCTCCGTCTGTTTTGGAAGCGGAACTGCTCTTGCTGCTTACGGCAAATACCGAGAGCTGGGTATCCAGCTTGCGGCCGCCGCAGTGCGGGCATTCCGGTTTCTGCGCCCCGTACACGAGCGCTTCAAAGCGCTGGTTGCACTCGCGGCAAACATATTCGAAGATGGGCATAAGCAACTCCATCTCCATTTTAAGTGGGAATGGCGAAAATTAATATATGGGTGACGTGCCAACGCCTTTCCAGCTCGATTCGCCGGGGCAGGCGCCGGGCAGCGTTCCAGTGACGCCAGCCAGCTCCTTCTCGACTGTGCCCTCGGCGCCGTTCCGCCCCAGGCGCGGCTTGCGCGGTCCGCACCGGCAGACGCTGGCCAGCCAGGTTTTGCAGCGCCGGATTCACTTGCCGCCCGCGGAGGAGCGCTTGTTTCAAGTCGAACCGGAAGTCCAGGTCCTATGCCGTTGCCACTGGCAGCAGCCTCGGCGGCTGGCGCTAACGGTTCTCATAGTGCACGGACTGGAAGGTTCCAGCGAATCGCAATATGTGTTGGGCGCCACCGCCAAGGCGCTCGCGGCCGGCATGAACGTGGTGCGCATGAATGTGCGCAACTGTGGCGGCACGGAAGCGCTGGGGCCGACGCTGTATCACTCCGGCCTCTCCGCCGACGTAGGCGTGGTCGCTTGCACTCTTTTGGTGGAAGAGAAGCTGCCTCGGCTGGCGCTGCTGGGCTTTTCCATGGGCGGCAACCTGGTGTTGAAGATGGCGGGCGAATGGGGCAGGGAAGCGCCGCCGGAATTGCGCGCCCTGTGCGCTGTTTCTCCGGCGGTGGATCTGGCTCCTTCCGCCGCTGCCCTGCACCGCCCCAGCAACTGGATTTACGAACAATATTTTCTGTGGAGCCTGCGGCGGCACATGCGGCGCAAGGCGCGTCTTTATCCCGGTCGCTACGAAGCGCGGCGCCTGCGCCGTGTGTGGACCCTGCAGCAGTTTGATGACCGCATCACCGCGCCCTATTGCGGATTCACAAGTGCGGCTGATTATTACGCCCGTGCCAGCGCCGCGCGCGTGGTGGAACGCATTGCCGTTCCGGCTTTGCTGATTCATTCCAACGATGATCCCTTCATTCATATCCTTCCCGAAACCAGAGCGCGGCTGCGGGCCAATTCATGCGTGCAATACATTGAGACCGAACACGGCGGCCACTGCGGCTTTCTCGCCGATCCCGACGGCTATGACGGCCGCTGGGCCGAGCGCACTTTGGTCGAATTCCTGACGCGCTTCTGATCGCCTGCCGACTTGCAATTCATATAGGATGAGTAACGTGCAGGCAGACTTTTCCGTCGAATTAGGCGCCGGCGATCCTACGCTGCAGGTGCCCTGGTCTTCCTCCGACCCTGGGATCCAGTACTACGATCTGCGTTCCCATCCTGATCTGCTCTCGCAGATCGTGGAGGCGCGCGACAATGAGCCGCTGGCAGAATTTCTGGCCGCTATCAATTCGCCGCGCTGCCTGCTGCAAACCGCCAAGTGCGATACGTGGAGTTCGCAGCAGATGGATGTTGAAGATGAAATCTTCGGCGCTGCCTGGAAGTACGAGTCCTACATTGACCTGGTTCCAGTGGCGGATGGGCCGCGCTTCTCATTTGCTGAGATGGAGGACCTGGGCAGAAAGATTGCCCGCCTCCTGCAGCGCGCTCCGGAAATTCCTGCCTCCGCCGAGTTCGTGGTCCGCCGCTGTTATTACCGTGGCGACGTGGCGCCCGACCCTGGGCGTGAGGGGTTTTACCTTACCTTTTATCTCTCCGGTTATGGCGACCACGAGCAGCAGGCGCAGGAGCGATGGAGAATTGCACTGCAGCTTGCGGCCAATGCGCTGCTGCAACTCTCCGCTTCTGAATCGGCGCGCGCAAGGCAATAAGTGGTGCGTGTCTCAGCAAGTTTTCCTCAAGCGTGGCACGTCTGTGCCATTTTCCTTCGTTCCAGAAAACATTATCTTGCAGCTTCCCAGGAAAGAGGGAGGCGCGCCATGCAAATGTCGACGGGTGAAAAGGTCGGACGCGCCGGCGTGTACCGCGTCATCCACAAGAGTCACCGTCAGCCTCACCTTTCCATCCTGCAGCAGGGTGAAATATTTCCTCGCTGCCGAAATTGTGAGGATGCGGCCCGCTTCGAGTTCGTGCAGCCACTGGATCAATCCGAGGAAGTGGAACACATCGGTTACGACCGCGATTTTTTGGACGCGGTTCTGGGCGCCACGCGCACCGGTTCTTAACTCTGGCGCTGGCCAGACCCGGCTTTTGCCTCGATTAGCTGCCGAATGTGGTCGAGTAGAACGCGGGGATTTTGCCCTTTGGTGACGTAGGCATCAATAAATCTGGCCGCATCCGCCGGGGCCTCGAAGTAAGCCGACAGCATGATTACCGGCACCGCCGGCTTCAAATCGCGCATTTTCTGCGCCACCGCCGCGCCGTTGAGTTCGGGCATGTGATAGTCGAGTACCACCAGGTCTACAGGTCGTGCGGCAAACAGCTCCAGCCCGGCAGAGCCATCTCTGGCGGTCAGGACTTCGTATCCCTCGCGCTCCAGGATCAGCCTGCGGACCTCCAGGGACGCCGCCCGGTCATCAACGCACAACAGTAACTTTCGCGACACACACACTTCCTTACGTGGGCGCAACCCGGCCCGCGTGGTCCGCAATCTCTAACACCACACCTGAAGTGGCAGAGGTTTTGGCGCATTATAAGCACACGTGAGTCCAAGGGGAACACTGCTCAAGAAATTTCAGGGGATTCGGAACGGCGTATAGGCATAAAGCCTTAGAAGATAAACGGGGCGGCATCTCGAACCGACCTACTGGGGCCAGCGCTCGCTGCACTTGACGTTGTGCTAGATTTGACCCCAGGGGCGCGTAGCTCAATAGGATAGAGCATGGGATTTCTAATCTGATGCTTGAGCTGCGCGCCGTAGTCTTTTCAGGAACATACGAGAAAAGTTGACGCCGTTGGAAGCACATCAACGCAGCTCGACGCAACTCAGCGAAGCATTTTTGTGACAAGATGTGTGACAAGCGCGGGAGCCACTTTTGGGATACCGGCGGAGCTAGGAATTGACCAGGATCAGCAAGGAGAAAACTGGCCTGAGATCAGCCTGGCGTAACTCTACATAGGTAGGATTGTAGTCAGCGGTTTGCGCTGGTCGGAAGGGAATGTTCGGCACGTCGAATTTTAAATGGGTTTTCGTGGGTTCCGGCCTGGTCAGGTCGCGCTGGAGCGAGTCAGCACTTATGCAGCGCGATCCGCTTGAGCCAGTCG
>DATFDP010000004.1:0-7857 GCA_035252015.1 Terriglobales bacterium | reverse complement strand
ACCGTCTGTCGCAAATGCTAGATAGAGACCCGCAGCAAAAGCGCTGTCAAAGTCCCGGATCATAAATGCACACCATTCCGAGAGAATAATGCCGCCTTTGCGCAGTTCCTCATCCCGGGACAGGAGAAGGTTGCGACGAGCATATTCGCTCATCGACATCAACACTTTACTTAGCGCTATTTGCTCGTCTTGAGTTCCTGCAAGTCGATCCCCAACTGCTGGCACTTCTTATAAAGATGGCTTCGCTCCAGTCCGAGAGCTTTGGCGGTATTGGTGATGTGATGGTTGTTGCGTTTGATTTCATCGAGGATCACCTGCCGCTCGAACTGTTCTACGCGGCCGGCGAGCGGCCCTGAGCCCGCGATCACCGCAGCCCCGCCACTCGCGGACGAGCCGGGCAGCGCCGAGCGGACTGTCTCAGGCGTGATGATCTCTCCCTCCGCGAATAACAATAGCCGCTCGACCACGTTGCGCAGCTCGCGGATGTTTCCGGGCCAGGAGTGCGCCTGCAAGGCTTGAATGGCCTCGGGCGCAAACGTCACCGGCTTCCACCCGTTCTGTTTTGTGATCTGCGCGGCAAAATGGGTGGCCAGGGCGGGAATGTCTTCCGTACGTTCGCGTAATGGCGGCAGTGAAACGGGAAACACAAAGATTCGATGGAAAAGGTCCTGGCGGAATGCGCCCTGCTTCACCTGCTCTTCAAGGTTGCGATGCGTTGCGACGATCACCCGCACATTTACCTTAATCGGCTTGTCCCCACCGATATGCTCTACCTCACCCTGTTCCAAGACGCGCAGCAGCTTGGCCTGCATGGCAAGAGGCATATCGCCGATTTCGTCCAGAAACAGTGTGCCTTCGTTTGCCTGCTCGAATTTGCCGATGTGCCGCGAGCCAGCGCCGGTGAACGATCCCTTCTCGTGTCCGAACAGCTCTGATTCAATCAGCTCAGCCGGGACTGCGGCGCAGTTCAGCGTAATATATGGGCCTTCGCGACGCGCGCTCTTGTCATGAACGGTGCGCGCAATCAGTTCTTTTCCTGTGCCGGTTTCTCCCAGAATGCACACACGGCTCTCGCTGGCTGCCACCCGCTCCACCTGCGCCAATAAGCGACGCATTTTCTCTCCAGCGTGAACGATTCCTCCGGCGCCAAGTTGCGTGCGCAACTGCTGGTTCTCCTGCCGGAGCCGCTCCATCTGCAGCGCATTCTGTACAGTCAGCAGCAGCTTGTCAGTGGATAGAGGCTTTTCCAGAAAATCGAGCGCGCCCAGCCGCGTGGCCTTTACCGCCATCTCAATATGCGCCTGACCGGACATCATTACCACCGGCGTGGTCACGCCCGCCGCGCGCATCTCCTCCAGCAGCTTCAGCCCGTCCATCACCGGCATCACCACGTCAGAAAAGATCAAGTCAAACTTTTCCTGCCTGGCCAGCTCCAGCGCTTTGGCCGGATTGTCGCAGACGGTCGCCTCATGCCCAGCCAGACGGAAAGCGCGGGAAAGTGACGCCAGGGTGTTGGCGTCGTCGTCGATGATGAGGAGGTGGGCTTTCATAAACAAGCGGTTAGCACTTAGCCATTAGCCTTTAGCGTCGGGCAAAGGAGGACCACGTTATCTGCGGTCCTTCGGAAGCGTGGGTTTAGCATGTTGGCTAAAGGCTAAGTGCTAAAGGCTAACGGCTTAGAGCTCATGCACATCGTTAACTTGCGCTCGCTGCCGCTTTACTTTTTTTTTCACTCGAAGAGCCATCACTCGCAACCATCGGCAGCTCCACATGAAACGTCGTTCCCTGATTTTTCCTGCTGGTCACGCTGATGCGCCCTTGGTGATCGCTCACCACTGATTGCGCAATTGCCAGGCCCAGGCCCGTGCCGTGCTGCTTGCTCGTGTAATAGGGCGTAAAGATCCGTTCGCACTCCTCGGGTGTGAGTCCTTTCCCGGTATCAGCAAGCTCGAAAATGGCGAACTTGTCATCCTTTGACGTGCGGAAGGTCAGCTTGCCGCCCTCCGGCATGGCGTCAATGGCATTCAGCACCAGGTTCTCGATCACCCGGCGCAAGAGAACCGGATCGGCCTTGACCAGCGGCGCCTGCCCAAGCTGCAGCTCAGGGTCAATCTTGCGCGCGCCCTGTGTAAGCTGCCCTTGAAAGAGCTGGACTACTCCGCGCACGATCTCATTCAGGTCAACCGACTGAAATTGTGGCGCCGGCATCTTGGAAAAATCACTGAAGCGCCCGACGATGTTCTTCAGATTGGCGATCTCGGCCAGCAAGGTGGCCGTGCTCTCGCGAAAGACCTCATCAAATTGTTCCGGGGTGTTCTCCCGCGCGCGCAGCAGGTTCTCAACCGTGATTTGCAGCGGGAACAGAGGATTTTTGAGCTCGTGGGCCAGGCGGCGGGCCAGTTCGCGCCACGCAGCCACGCGTTCCGTCTGCACCAGACGCTCGCGTTGCGCCATCAGCTCTTCCGTCATCTGGTTGAACGCTTTGGCCAGTTGCCCGACTTCATCTTTTGATGAAGACTCCACCCGAACGCCCCAGTTGCCATGGCCGACTTCGGCTGCCGCATCCGCCAGATCGCGAATCGGTCGGCTCATTCGCGCCGTAAGGATTGCGCTGATCAGCACGGCAATGAAGATACCCAGCCCCGCGATCATGAGGCTGATGTCGCGGATGCGCTTCTCCAGTGTCAACTCCTGCTGCAGCGAGTTGCCCACCAGCAATACCGCCGGTACGCGGTCGGCCGAATACCCGGGCAGCGCTATGGCGTGGACAATTTCCTCCTGCGGCAGTCCGGGTCCCCAATCAATCGTCTTAGACGCGTCATGCTGCTGCATGGCTAGTTGCACCAACGGCATCAGCTTCTCGAGCGGCAAGTTATCTTTCGCCGGTCCGATGATTTCGCCCTGGCCTTGTTCGGGGTTGCTGTAGATCGATACGCGCAAGCCTGCGGGCGGAGTCAAGCTCTGGACCACCGAATCCAGTTTTCGTCCACCAATCAGGTAATAGTCGGCGCCGTGCGTCTTCACCGGACGCAGGCACAACAAGGCCAGCACACTTCCTTGCGGTGTGTCGACATGGCGCAGGAAAGCTTCCCTGGGCTGAGGACCTGCGCGGTCTAAAAACCATCTTTCCTTATACCCGAAGCGGGCCGGCCAGTGCGCAGAGGAAATGATGGTGCCATCCGGCGCAATCAGGTCGAGGAAGTCTAGTTGCTGTGCCTGGGCGTAACTCTGGGCTGCGTTCATGTACGGGCCCACGTCCGCGCCGTTGGTGAGCTCAATAGCGCTACGCAGCATGGAATCCGAGTTGGCGATACTCTCCACGCCACGGATGATCTCGTCCCCTTCATGCTGGAACTCACGATGGAATTGGTCCACCAGCGTGGCCGTGCGCTCCTGTTCGATCTTGCGGAAGGCTTCGTGCGCGCGCTCTTCTATGAGAAACGCCACCGTTCCGACCGTGCCGGCAATCGCCAGCGTGATCAGCAGCAGCAGTTTGGTTTTGAGCGACACGCCTTATCTTCCTCCTTCTGTCCAGAGCTGGTCGAGGATCCACCGTCCCGTGGGGCCTTCCAGCCAGTTGTGAACATTACTGTTCAGCCACACCGCCTCAGAAACGTGCGCCACTGGAATCACACGGAAGTCCGCCAGCGCTCTGCTTTCCAATTCAAACACATCTTCGAGACGAGTGGCAGTCAACGGAGCGGAAGTTGGATCTCCCATGCCCATATCGTCAAGCGCAGCGGCCAATGCGACTGCCGGCTGCACCGATTCGACGGGAACGCGCAGGAGCACGGCATCCGCATTCATTCCATTGCGCGCGGATTTGTTCGCGACATGCGGTTCGCCGAACGGCTGAACCACAATCCCAGCTTCGCGCGCGTCCACGGCGATGCGCTCCGCCACCAGTTTGGCCACAGGATCGGAAAAGTCATAGGCCAGGGCAATGGGCTTAATGATGACCAGCCCTGCAGCTTCGGCGTGCAGCTCTTTGGCCCGTTCCAGATTCATGGCCCCGGGGAAGAGAAACTCATATCCGGTCAGCCATTGCGGGAGGATGCCCGATGCCGGGGTGCCCCGCTTTTGCAGAATCACATTGTTGATCGCCGCGCGATTAATGGCTTCAGCCAGCGCTTCTCGCACTCTGGGATCAACTGGGGTTCTGCCGGGCTTGCCGCCTCCTGGTGCAGCATCGGGCTGAAGAAAAACAAGCACCAGAAGATCGCTGGCGCGCGAAAGCTCAATGTTCTGCTTGGTTTCCTCCAGAGACCGCAACTGATCCACGGTGAGGTCGGCGGCCGAGTACTGCCCCAATTGGCGTTGCAGCAACTGGTCGCGAAGAGATGCGCCCAGCTGAAATTCAATGCTGTCAGGGTATGGGCGCCCGCCCCAGTAATCATCGTTAGCGGAGAGCACAAGTCGTTCGCCTGCCTGCCACTCGCTCACCTTATACGGCCCGCTGCCGATCAGCGTATTGTCAGAGGTGCGCTTGACAATGGAAAACCGGCTCAGGGCCAGCAGGTCAGGCATATGCGGAAGCGGCACCGGCACTTCGATTCTGACCGTCTGCTGATCAACAGCCCTGACCTGCCATCCCTGGCTTTTGCGCGTGAGACTGGCGACAACGTCCGGCGCCGTCACGACAGTGCCATCCTGAAAATTTGCGAGGCGCAGATTGAAATACCAGATACGATCCCCCGATTCAGACCGCCATGAAGAGGCGAGCCGCGGGTGAACGTTCCCCTGTGTGTCTGTCGCCGTGAGGGTATCGAAGAGCAGACCGGCAATCCGGTCGCGCGCCGCAGGATGATCATCGTCGCCCAGCGGGTCAAGCGAGTTGAAACGCTCATGCAGAAGGATGCGCACGGTCCCGCCGTAGCGGGGACGCGAACTCGCGACCGCCGCCGTTGCCAGCGCGAGCAGCAAACTAGCGGCTGCAATTGACCGTAAGCGTGAAAGCCTCATATTGTCCTGTCGGCGACTGCAGCACGCCGTTCACCGCATCGCCGTTCTTGCCCGCGGCCCAAAGAGCCTGCACCGGGCCTGCGAGATCAATTGGCGCGCTCACCGGCAGCGCTTCACGGCCCAGAACCTCCACGGCCTGCACCGAATCCGGCCGCACGGAATCGGTGGGCGCGCTCACCAGGGCCTGCCATCCTGAGCCGCAGCTTGAATGCACCGCCGCCATGTTGCTGCCCCAGCCGTTGAAGACCGCGGCAGGGGCAGAAAGGTCATATTGATACAGCCGCGTGCGTCCGTCGGTCCCGCTGAAGAGCCATTGATGCGTGTCGCCTGTCTGCCATGCCGCAGCCGAAAAAAACGGCACCACGGACGCGCCGGCGCTCGGCCCGGCCAGAAGCCCGGTGAAGAAATTTCTGCGCGGGCTGTAGAACCCGACCACGCCGCCCTGGTCCACCGGCCAGGGATCATCGCCGGCATGGCAGTCGAGCGTGGGCGGCGACGTGCTTCCGCTGCATCGCGTGCCGGGCAAAAACACATTAACCTGCGAGCCATTCATCACCAATCGTCCCCGCAGGTCGCGGGGCCAGGGTTGCGCATGCGTGATGCCCAGCACGTAGCGAAGGCGCCACTGTCCCGAGTCGCTGGTATAAACCGACACCTGGTCAGGTTCCAGTAGCGCCAGCGTGTGGCCGTCCTGGAAGAAGTCGAGAATCGGTGACGCCTGCAGCCACACCGTGCTCTTGCGGATGGTCAGCATGGGCGCTCGTGTGGCGGTCACGTGTTCTGGGCGCGCCACTTTTTGCATGACAACTTTCCTGTTGTTTCCTTGTTGGATGGAGGCAATCCAGACGTATCCCTGCCAGTCTTCTGAAAACGTGATCTCGATGCGGGCCGGCGAGGGGCCGGCGTTCTCCATCTGAATGCCGGCATTGCGCAGCGCCGTGAAGATGGCGTTCTGCACCGATTCCTGCAGGTCCGGCGGCAGCACAGAAATGTTCTGGAAGCTCACGCTGGCTGCGTGCGGTAGTCCCGCGCGCGCGATCATCTCATGCACGAAATCAGTGGCCAGCGAGTTCAGTGAGGCCTGGGCTGGCGCCGTTGCCGCCTGCCCCTGCACCGTGATGAGCGGCGGCACGATGAGGCACAGCACAAACACCAGACCCTCTTGGAGTGCGGTCTTCAGCATGAATTGGAAGTGCGCAGTAGCTCTCATTCAACTCAAAAACCAAGGCTTTGGCAATCAGGGAAACGTACCATGAACTTTCGATTTTCCAAGAGCGCCGCCGGAGCGGGCGCGCTGTCCCGGCGGAGACAGCGCACCCGGGGGAATTTCTTTAATCTTGTGCCCGAGGAAGTACTTGGTTCCCGGCTCATGCGCGATCTGCCGGAACCTGAACTCTCCGCCCTGCTGCGGCTTCTCAATGCCCCAGCCAGTCAGTATCTTCGCAAGTTCCGTGACGTCCTTCTGCGTGTAGCCGCCGTCCACGCCGAGAGTGTGCAGCTCCATGATTTCGCGGGCGTAGTTTTCATTCAGTCCAGTTGGGCGCTTCCTGGCCTGCTGACGCGGCCGGGCAGCAAGACGCCTCCGCGGACGCAGGTTCGCACGCGGACCATAGATAGCCAGATCGGAGTCCGGGCCCACGCTCTGCCAGTTGTCAAGGTAGAACAGCATGGCAGGGCTTTTGGCTGTGGCCACCAGCAGATCTTTGAATTTTCCCAGCGCACGCGGGCGGATCACATCGAGCTCATAATTGGCCACCATGTAGCGGTCGAGGCCTTTGCCGACGAAAACGTTGAAGTGGTTGTACCAGAAGTCGGTCATCACCTCTTCAAGCTGGCGCTGGCTGTAGATGTCGCGCAGCAGCTTGGCCTGCGAGACTTCTCCCACCACGACCAGATTTGGGTTAACGATGGCCTCCACGGTTTCCTGATGCTCCGGGCCCATGCCGTCGGTGAGTTTGAATAAGCGCTGTCCGCGATAGGTTCTGGACAGATCCAGCAGTTCGCTGGAATTCATCTTGAGAATTTTCTTGTAGCGGTCGTCCGGCTGGAGTTGGAGCAGAGCGTCTTCGCCCAGATCGGCATACATCGCCTCTTCCTCATTCTGCTGCTGCGCCTTGGGCTGGCCATCACTCATCGCGGCATCGTTTGCGTCCAGCTTCAAGTTGGCTGGTGGGCTTGTTTTATCTGCGGCTTTCATTTCCGCGCCGTCATTCGCTGTCTCTTGTTTTTTCTGCTGTCGCGCCTCATAGGCAGCGATGCGCGATTCATAGATGGCGCGTTTGGCAGGATCGCGCGGCATCGGCTGCCGGCCATTCTCAATGCCTTTGAGTGCCTGCGGCGGCGGGAAGTTCTCCACCATTTGCTTCGGGCTCATCTTGATCGTACGCAGCGGAGCAAGGCGGCCTTCGAGCGCGTCATCATTGATGCGTTCGGGATGGAGCTGCTGCTCGAACCAGTTGTCCAGCCCCATGGCGCGCGCACGCTCGACGTCCCCCGGCCTGACGCCAAACGTAAATCGGTTCAGCGCGTGAATGATCTGTTTGTTCTGGGCCATAGGGGCCGGCTTGGTTTCATCCTTCGCGGCCGGCGCAACAGTGAATATCAGCAACACAGGGCCCAGCAGTGCCAATGCTTTGCGAGTGGCGGGCATCAGACGGCTCCAGGTGCTCTCAGATTCCAGAGAACAATAAACTCGGCGAAAAGCAAAAGTTGTGTGCGGTGAAAGATTACGTGAGGCTGATCTTGCCTCGATTGGTTCTATGGTTCAGGTCGGAAACCAGGTGGTCGATGTCAGTGGGAGAAATGTTGCACGGGTGCACAGGATCAAGAAACGGTTTGCGTCCGCGCTCGGGTTGTGGCGCCCAGGGGCGGGGCGGCGACATCATGGCTACCGCG
>DATFDP010000003.1:0-4215 GCA_035252015.1 Terriglobales bacterium | reverse complement strand
TCACGGCGGACAGATTGTTCTCCCGGTCATCGGCCCGCCCTACCTGCCACCATTAGCCCGCAAGTATCCTTGGGGACTGCGCCGTGTGGGGCCGCTCACGCTCTACACCAATCGCGGCCTCGGCACCATCACCCTGCCGCTCCGCTTCAATTGCCCGCCGGAACTCACGCTGTTCACGCTGCGAAGCAGCACTTAGCAATTAGGGAAGCTCTGATTAAGTTTCATTTCTGTCATCCCGAGCGGAGCAGAATTGCCTCTTTCTAGGCAATTCTGCGGAGTCGAGGAACCTTGCGTTTGTTGTGTCCTACTAATCAGAGTTTCTTTGCTGGCATTTAGCCATTCAACATCGGGTTGGGAGCAGCTGCACAACGTTGAATGTCTAATTGCTAATTGCCAAGTACTCCTGGGCTGAATCCTGATCACTGCTAACTACTTCCCGCTCCAGCCCCGGAGGGGCGATATAGTAAAGCCCAGGACGGAAGTCCTAGGTACCGCCACCCATACTGGCGGGAGTCCCAGCGGGACGGCACAGCCGCTAGCTCGGCCAGCTGCTAGGGCTCGCGGACTGAATGCTGATTGCTCCCTGGCTGAGTGCTGCTTTTCTACGCCGCCTTTTTCCGCCGCAACGTCGCTGCTACCCGCTTCAGATCGGCAACAAACAGCTCGGTTTCGCGGCTCCGGCTCTCATCGTCCGGCGCGCGCAGGATGGAAGATGGATGGACGGTCGCGGTCACGAACGGCGCCAGCGCCGAAGCCACCATCTGCCCCCGCTGCTGGCTGACACGAAAATTCTTTCCCAGCAGCGCCTGTGCCGCTGTGGCTCCCAGGCACACGAGCACCTCCGGCCGCACCACCGCCAACTCCGCGTCCAGCCACGGACGGCACGCCGTAATCTGCAGCTGGTTGGGTTTTTTGTGGATGCGCCGCTTGCCGCGCGGTTCCCAGTTGAAATGCTTCACCACGTTGGTGACGTAGACTTCCTCGCGCGCTATGCCGGCCTCAGCCAGCGCTTTGTCCAGCAGCCATCCCGCCGGACCCACGAAGGGCCGTCCCGCCAGATCTTCGCGGTCTCCCGGCTGCTCACCCACAAACATCACCCGCGCCTGGCGAAGACCTTCTCCGAAAACCGTCTGCGTCGCGCGTTCCCACAAATTGCAGCCACGGCATGTGCGCGCCGCTTCCCGCAATTTCTCCAGGGTAGGATTGGAAGGCACCCATTGCGCCGCCGTCGGAGCTGCTTTTGCCTTGCCGCGTATGGCCATATCTTTATCTCAGATGCGCGAAACCCGGCCCCGTGTTCCAGCCCGGTTCCCGGATTCAAGCCGCACCATGGTGATTTCCCTGACAGATTTTGGCGTTCCCGCCGACGAATTCTGCCAATCCTGCCCACAAAACCGCCTGTACCAGGCTTCCCTGTCGCCTCTTCCCTAGCTCTTTGCCCTTGAGATTGTGGTACTTTGCGGAACACGCCTTGAACCTGCCTGGTTAATTTCAGAATGGCAACAAACCTGCGATGATCCCTGTATCTGCGGCGCTGCTGGCGGCTTTTGGCCGAGCGCGCTTCGCGGTACATCCTGCCGCCCAGAGGGAGCGGCCAGGGAAGTTCGGCGAAGTACCTGGGGGAGGGTACAAGCCGAGGGGAGCAGTGGCGCAATCCGCTGCTCCCCTTAGTGTTTCGTCGGGCCTTTTTGCCGCTTTGTAGCGCCGGCGTCCCGCCGGCGGTCACGAGGGCGTCTTGCCCTGAGCCCGTCTTCCGCAGGAAGTCGTCATCTTTCGGGCCTTCAGGCCCGAAGAGCCTGCCCTGAGCAAAGCCGCAGGATCTCGCGTGTACCGCATATCTCTTTATGTCGCGAGACCATTGACTCTCCGTGTTCAGTGCCCTTGGTAACCTCCTTCCCCGTTTCGCCTTGCATATAATCTTTTAAGGCTCTCTGCCAATCTGCGTAGCTATGCCTGTTATTGAAACCTTTGGGCTGGAGAAGACTTATGCCGTCGGCTTCTGGCGCAAGCGTCCCCGCTGCGCCCTCCGTCCGCTCAACCTGGGGGTGGAGGGGGGCGAGGTCTTCGGCTATCTGGGCCCCAATGGCGCTGGTAAAACTACAACTCTCAAGCTGCTGATGGGTCTGGTATACCCTACTGCCGGTTCAGCGAAAATTCTGGGACTGCCTGTTAATGATCCGCGGGTCAAGGCCCAGATCGGTTTTCTCCCCGAACAGCCTTATTTCTACGACTATCTAACCGCTCGCGAGTTGCTGGAGTACTACGCGCAGCTTTCCGCTGTGGAGGCGCGCGAACGCGGCCGCCGTGTAACCGCCGTGCTCGACCGCGTTGGCCTCAACGATGTGGGCGGCGTGCAGCTGCGCAAATTTTCCAAAGGCATGTTGCAGCGTGTGGGCATTGCCCAGGCCATTCTGCATGACCCCAAGGTGGTTTTCCTGGATGAGCCTATGTCGGGGCTCGATCCCATTGGCCGCCGCGAAGTCCGCGACCTGATGGAAGGCTTGAAGCAGGAAGGCAAGACCATTTTCTTTTCCACTCACATCCTCTCGGACGCGGAGGCGCTCTGCGACCGAGTGGCTATCTTGCACAAAGGGGAACTGCGAAGCATCGGCGTCATAGCCGATCTCACCTCCTCTGTGCGCGGCAAAGTGGAGGTGATGTGGCAAGGGAACGTGATCCCGCCTGGCATTCACTCCTTGCGCGCCGAGTGCCACCAGACCGGGGAGATGGCGCGCGCCATCGTCGCTGAAGACCAGCTCGATTCCGCCATTGACGCCTTGCGCCGGGCCAACCTTAAGCTGATTTCCGTGACTCCCGTCCGCGCCACCCTGGAAGATTATTTCGTAGAAAAGCTTTCGCCGGCGGAGGTAGCCGTCAGATGAATGAGTTCTTTGCTGTTCCTCTGGGCAAGAAAGCCTCTCCAATGCCGTCGTTCTTGAGCGCGGTTCCTGCAGACGATTTGAAAGGGCGCGGCTTCAGCCGCGCCGCACGTCTACCCTTCTTTTCTGCCGTCCTGAGCGTCGCGCGGCTGAGTCTTGGCAAGGAAGCGCAGCGAAGGACCTGCTTTTCTCTTCGGAGGTTAGCGGAGGTGGGCGCCAGATGAATCGTGTCGCCGCCATTGCCTCGAACACTTTCCGGGAAGCCGTTCGCGACCGCGTCCTCTACAACCTGATCGGCTTTGCCCTGTTGATGGTCGCGGCCTCCCTGCTCGTTGGCCAGATCTCCATCGGCATCGAGCGCAACGTAGTCATCAACCTGGGCCTGACAGCTGTGTCGTTGTTCGGCCTCGTCATCGCCGTTTTCATCGGCATCGGTCTGGTTTCCAAGGAAATTGAGAAGAAGACTCTCTACACCATCCTCTCCCGCCCCGTGCGCCGCTGGGAGTTCATCCTGGGCAAATTTGGCGGCCTCGTCGCCACCCTGGTGGTAAACACCTTCTTCATGGCCATCGGCATTTTTGCTGCGGTGTTCTACCTTGCCCGTCACTTCGAGCGCGCCGACGCCTATCTGCTGGTCGCGCTCTATTTCATCATCCTGCAGTTTGTGCTGATCACCGCCCTGGCCCTGCTCTTTTCCGCTTTTTCCTCGACCTTGCTTTCGGCGGTATTCGCATTTGCCCTGTTCATCATCGGCACCTTCGCCCAGGACCTGCGCGGCTTTGCCGCCATGGTTCACGGCGTTCCTGGCTGGATCGCCATCGCCGCGGCTTACGTGGTGCCCAACTTTGCCGCTCTTAATGTCATCTCCACCGTTGCCCACGACCAGCCCATAGCCGGTTCCCTCGTGCTCTACAACACGCTTTACGCCCTGCTTTATTCCGCCGCCGCCGTGGCCGCCTCCATGCTCATTTTCGAGCACCGCAACCTGAAATGAAGCCCAGCCCTCGCATCACCGCCGTTCTTGCTGCCGTGCTCGTGGTGTGCCTGGCGGCCGCGGTGGTCACGGCTACTCGGGCGGACCAAGCGCGTCCTGCTGCCACCCTGGAAGCGGTGCTCTATATTCCCTCGCCTGCGATGCTGAAGCGCATGAGCCTGGGCTACACCGGCTTGCTGGCCGACATTTACTGGACCCGCACGGTGCAGTATTTCGGCGCCCGGCACGTGGTGCTCTCGCGTCACTACGAACTGCTGGCGCCTCTTCTGGACATCACCACCCAGCTTGACCCTCATCTGACCGTTGCCTACGAATTCGGCTCCGTTTTTCTTACCCAGCCTC
>DATFDP010000002.1:0-15202 GCA_035252015.1 Terriglobales bacterium | reverse complement strand
CCTTCCGGCCCGAAAGCGGAGACGAGCGCGACCTCGTTCCCCAGCCTGTCGAATGCCCACCGCAGCGCCACCTCTGCGTTCCACGTCTCCGCCGCTGTTTGCACAGCCTTTATTTCCTCTTTCATCACGTCAACTCCCATGCTGTTGGCAAGAAGCTCCTACGTTTGTCATCCGGTCAGTTCCTGATTCAGAACCGCCAGTAAAATTCCATGCATCAGGCTCTTATCAGGGCACCGCTTCGGATGCGCCAACAGCAGCTCCGCATGAAGTTTCGCCTTTAGCCGCTCTGGGCATCTCGTGGCAGCGGCTGAAGCCGCTGTTTAGTAACGCCTGCGCACGAATGGCTGAAGCCATGCCCTGATACGAACCTTTGTGCCGCGGCACCTAAGCTCAAATCTCGAGGCGCTGGTTCAGCTCTGTTGCTTGTAGCAAAGCTTCTTCAATTGCCGGAGCCATGACCCCCTCACCCTGCGCAGCAGCCATCCGAACTACCTCGCCCACAATCAGGAGCGAAGGTGCGGCCAAGCGAGGAGCGGCGGGCAATTCGTTAACCGTTGTCACATGCAGTTGTTGTTCCGCGGTCGTGGCCCGCGAGACCACGGCGCACGGTGTTTCCCCGGATAAGCCTGCGTTTCGCAACCGGCGCGTAATCTCTCCCAAGTTGCGGCCCGGCATGTAGACCACCAAGGTGGCGCCGCTGCCAACGAATGTCTGCCAATCACACCCTTCGTTGTTGGCAGCACGATGGCCGGTAACCAATACCACAGCGGCTGGTCCGCGCCGATGCGTCAGCGGAATTCCCGCTCCCGCCGCCGCACCCAGGCCTGCGGTCACCCCCGGAACGATCTCGTAAGGGATACCGGCCCGCCGCAGCGCCGCGATCTCTTCTCCCGCGCGACCAAAAATCGAAGGGTCGCCGCCCTTAAGTCGAACCACCTGCAGCCCCCCAGAGGCGAGGCCTGCCATCAGAAAGTTGATTTCTTCCTGGCTGATGTTTTTAACCCCGCAGCGCTTGCCCACGTTGTGAAGCTGTGCTGCGGGATTGGCCAGCTGCAGAATTGCAGGCCCCACCAGCTCGTCGTGCAGCACCGCATCCGCGGTCCTCAGCAGTCGCACAGCTTTCAGAGTGAGCAGTTCGGGATCGCCCGGACCCGCCCCCACCAGGTAGACCTTGCCTGTGATCATTGCTCCTCTTCGCCCTCGTCCTGGGTTCCGCTGCATTTTGCAAAATTGAATTCATCCTGGCTGGTCAGCGAGCGCAGCAGCTCGCGCTTGCGTTCCGCGGGCAGATCGCTGCTTAAAACTTCACGCCTGATCTTTCCCAATTCCGCCACCCATTCCGCGTACTTAGGGCCAAACTGTTGTTCCAGCCTTTTCCTGATCCGCTGGGCCAGCAGCGGGCTCTGTCCCGCAGTGGAGATCGCAATCTGGAGGTCGCCACGGCGAACCACCGCCGGGTAGAAGAAGTCGCAGAGCTCGGGAACGTCCACCACGTTGCATAAAATGCCGCGTCGCTGGGCCTCGCCGAAGAGCGACTCATTCAACTCCCGCGAAGAAGTGGCCGCGACCACCAGGAATGCGCCATCCAAGTCAGTGGATTCAAAGGCGCGCTCCTCCAGCACAATCGTGTCCGCATCTGCCCACTCCCGAACTACAGGGGTGGCCTGCAAAGCCAAAACCCGGATTCGTGCGCCCGTATCCAGCAGGCTACGGATCTTCCCTTCGGCCACCGCACCTGCGCCCACCACCAGCACCTGGCGGCCGGCCAACTTCACGAACATGGGAAACAGGCGCTCCATTCGTAATTAGCCTTCCAGTCCGTGCGGCACGCGCCCGGGCGACTGATCCCGTGACACAGCCTCAACCAGCTCGCCGGCCAGGAACTCGCGCAACTCCTCCTCGCGGTGGCGGACGAAAAATTGCCGCAGGTTCTCGCCCCAGTACCGGTCTTCAAGGTAGCGGCGCAGCAATCGTTCCAGCGCATTGGGCACTTCGCTCGCCGGGCAGCGGTATCCCACGGGTCGCGCCACTGCTTGGTTGCGCCCTACGGCGCCGCCAAGGCAGAAGTAATACGCATCGGCCAGGCGGCCATCCACCTTCATCTTTTTGCCTTCAATACCGATGTCGGCGATCCAGTGCTGGCCGCAGCTGTTGGGGCAGCCCGTAACGTGCAGTTTCAATTCCTGGTCGAACTCCGGCAGCCGTTCTTCCATCTCTTCCACCAGCCAGCGCGTGAAGCCCTTGGTCTCAGTGATGGCCAGCTTGCAAAACTCGGTTCCGCTGCAGGCAATGGCTCCGCGCCAGAACGGCGAGCCGCTAACTCGCAACCCAAGCGCGTCCAGTTCCCTGGCCAGCGCATCAGCCCTTGCCTGCGGCACATTCACGATCACCAGGTTCTGCATGCCGGTGGTGCGCAACTCTCCGCCGGCAAAGCGCTCCGCCAGGTCGGCGGCCGCACGCAACTGGTCAGCGCTGATGCGTCCACGCAGCACAGCCGCCCCTACGTAGAGGTAGTCGCTTTGTTTTTGCGGGTGAACTCCCACGTGATCGCGGTAAACATCATCGGGCGGCTCTTCCCTAACCGCCGGATCGAGTTGGAATCCGATGCGCTGCTCCAGTTCGTCCAGAAACTGCTCCGGTGTCCACCCCTGCCGCAGGAACAGGAACTTTAGCCGCGCGCGCTCGCGATGCTCCCGCAGTTCCTGCGAGTCGCGGAAAATTTCAGCGATACCCTTCAGCACCGGCAACACCTGGTTCCAGCGCACAAACGCATTCAGGCGCGCGGCCAGGTGAGGCTCTGCCGAGAGGCCGCCGCCCACTCGCAACGAAAAGCCAACGTCCGAATTCCCGCCGAGCGCGCGCCGGACGGCCGTCAGACCGATGTCGTTGATTTCAGGGTACGAGCACCACACGCGGCAGCCGGTGATGGAAACTTTGAATTTGCGAGGCAAATTATAAAAATCCGCATTCCCGGCCAGCAGGCGCGTGGCTTCTATCGCCAGCGGCGAGGCATCGCAAATCTCGTCGGCATCCACGCCCGCCAGCGGGCAGCCGGTGACGTTTCGCGTTACGTCGCCGCAGGCTCCCATCGTGTTCAGGCCACAGCGCCACAGTGCTTCCAGAACCTCCGGCAACGCTTCAATCGTCACCCAATGCAGTTGAATGTTCTGGCGCACGGTGATGTCGGCAATGCCTCGGGCATGCCGGTCTGTCAGTTCAGCAATGGTGCGCAACTGATGCGAAAGCAGCACCCCGTTGGGGATGCGAATGCGCACCATAAAATAAGGCAGAGCCTTGCCCTCGCCTCCCTGCCCGCCGAGCACGCCTGCGCCGTCGCCCTGCGTGTACACACCCCACCAGCGGAAGTAGGTGCTCAGCCATTCCGGCGGAATAGCGGCAAATCCCTGCTGCGCGAAGTGGCGAATCTCACCCAGGCACTCCCATGGGTTCTTTTCCCGCTTCAGGCGCTCGGCGCGCTGTGCCTTCGTTTCTTCTTGCGTATCCGGCATAAAAACAAAAAGCCCACCGTCAGCTTTCTTCTGACGGTGGGCATTAAACGCTGAAATTAAGAATTCTCTAAATCAGCATTCCCTTCGCGCCAGAAGACACGAGCGCACAACAACAAGCGCAAAAGCACATCTGGCGAGAATCGGAATGCGATTGCATGATTTCAGACCGCGATTCTAAAGACGAGCCGCAGCAACGTCAACTCCGCAACCAGCTGTTGGATGAATATTGAAGATTAAAGAAGCAATAAATTTGTCGCCAGGCACAGGCCGTCGCGCCGGGCTCTTATAACAAAACATTTTCGAAATCAACCTAAGGTGCCGCCCGATCCAGGCTCCGGGCAGGGTGGTGGTGCGTGTCTTGCGCCTTGCGGGGTGACACCAGCCTTCAAATCACACACCCACAGCCAGTTAGCCTCGGGCGGGCGCTCTGTGATGTCCGTCACACCCCCGTGTGCCGTACTCCAGTACACTATCAGGCGATGGCTGGGGAGAAAGTCCTGATTGTAGACGACGAGAGACTGGTGCGCTGGTCGCTGCGCCAGAAATGTGAGGAGTGGGGCTACCACGTCTCCGAAGCCGACACCGGCGACTCCGCTCTCGCCGTGGCGCGCCACGAATCGCCCGACCTGGTGCTGCTCGATATCCGCCTGCCTGATGCCAACGGCCTGCAGATTCTGGAGGAGCTCAAAAAATCGCAGGACGCGCGTGCCGTCATCATGATCACCGCCGATCCTCAACTGGACGATATCAAGACCGCGCTCAAGCTAGGCGCGTATGACTTCGTCGGCAAGCCGCTGGACTTTGACGAGCTGCTGGTGGCCATGAAGAACGCGCTGGAGGCCACCCGCCTGCGCAGCGAAGTCCAGACGCTGCGCGGTGAGGTTCGCCGCCGCACCGGCTATCACTCCGTTATCGGCACTTCCGCCAAAATGACCGAACTGATGGTCTTTGTGCGCAAGGTCGCCGCCAGTGAGGCTACCACCATCCTCATTCAGGGCGAGAGCGGCACCGGCAAAGACTTGATCGCTAAGGCCATCCACTACGAAAGCGCACGGCAGGAAATGCCCTTCGTTGCCGTCAACTGCTCCGCCATCCCGGAAACCTTGATGGAAGCGGAACTGTTTGGTCATGAGCGCGGCGCCTTCACCGACGCCAAGGCCATGAAGAAGGGCCTGTTCGAAGTGGCCGACGGCGGCACGATTTTCCTCGATGAGATCGGCGAACTCTCACCCCTGCTGCAGGCCAAGCTGCTGCGTGTGCTGGAGGATCAGGTGGTGCGGCGCATAGGCGGAGTGCGCGACATGCAGGTGGATGTGCGCGTTATTGCCGCATCCAACCGCGACCTGGAGCGCGCCGTGCAGGAAGGCCAGTTCCGCCAGGACCTTTACTACCGGCTGGCCATCATCGCCATCTTCATTCCTCCTCTGCGCGACCGCAAGGAAGACATCCTGCCCCTGGTGGACTTCTTCATCGAGCGCTACAACCGCAAATTCCGCAAATCGGTACGCGGCATTACCGAAGAAACCCGCAAGCTTCTGCTGCACCACAACTGGCCGGGCAATGTGCGCGAGCTTAAGAACACCATTGAGCGGGCCATGATCCTGGAGGAGGAGCAATTCCTGCGGCCCGTTTACCTGCCGTTTTCAGTATCGCAGCCGCAGGCCGGGCTTACCGCTTTCGAGCGCACCTCGCCGGTGAACGGCAATCAAGCCCTGCCCAACGGCCGCAGCCTGCCGCGGCTGGCCATTCCGGAGGGCGGCACCTCGCTCGAAGAAATGGAGCGCACGATGGTGGACCTGGCCATGCAGCAAGCTAACGGCAACCAGACCCACGCCGCCCGCCTGCTCGACATCAGCCGCGATGCCTTGCGCTACAAGCTGAAGAAGTTCGGCCTCATTCGTGCCGACGAGGAAGACGCTGCCCCGGCTGCTGAAACCGCAGGAACCTGAGGGGCCGCCTTCGGGTAGAATTAACCTGCCTTGCCGATGACCTTTTTGCGTACTCCGTCATCCTATTTATCTCAGGAGCAGGGGTCATGAACGTGACAGTCATCGCGGAATCGCGTTTCGCTCCCGCCAGCGCCGAGGGCGGGCTGGAAGTGACACGTAAGATTTGGCAGGACATGCGCCAGTTCCCCGGCTACGTAGACCACGAAATCGTGCGTGATCTGGATGATCCCGGGCACGTGCTGGTCGTCAGCCACTGGAGCAGTCGGGAAGCGGTGGAGACCGTCAAGAACCGCTATGGCCACCACCCCAACGTGGTGCTGGCGAACAAGCTTGCCACCGAACCGCCGCGGCGCTGGATCGGCTCGCGCGTGGAGGATTCTTCCACCGCAGGAAAGGAAGCCGCGTAACAACCCTCATTTGTTGACCGGAGCTGGGGCCGCCGCCCTTACCTCTTCCGGCGCTTCGAACTTTTCGAAATTGCGGTGAAACCGTTGCGACAATTCCTGCGCCGCCTGGTCATAGGCCGCCTTCTCCGCCCAGGCGTTGCGCGGCGCCAGCAGTTCGCGCGGCACATCCGGCACCGATTTGGGAATGCTCAGCCCGAATGACGTTTCCACTTCATAATCCACGTCATTTAGCCGGTCTTCCACCGCCGCGCGCACCATGGCGCGCGTGCAATTCAGGTCCATGCGACGTCCCACTCCAAATTTCCCGCCCTGCCAGCCGGTATTAATCAACCAGCAACTGGCTTTGTGTTCGCGCAGGCGCCGTCCCAGCATCTCGGCGTAAATCTTGGGGCGCAGCGGCAGGAAGGGCGAAGCGAAGCAGGTGGAGAACGTCGCCAACGGTTCTTTGCCCAGCCCGGCCTCCGTACCAGCCACCTTGGCCGTGTAACCGGAAAGGAAGTGATACATGGCCTGCTCTGGGTTCAGACGTGAAATCGGCGGCAGCACGCCGAAAGCGTCGGCGGTGAGGAAGACCACGTGCTTGGGATGCCCACCAACTCCGGGTATCTGAGCGTTGTCTATGAACTCCACCGGGTACGCTGCGCGCGTGTTTTCGGTCACACTCTCATCGTCGTAGTTAGGCACATTGGTCTCCGGCTGCAGCACCACATTTTCCAGCACGCAGCCGAAACGGATTGCGCTCCAGATCTGGGGCTCCTTCTGCTGGGAGAGCCGGATGCACTTGGCGTAGCAGCCGCCTTCGAAGTTGAAAATGCCTTGCTGGCTCCAACCGTGCTCGTCGTCGCCGATCAGCCGCCGGTTGGGGTCGGCCGAGAGTGTAGTCTTGCCTGTGCCCGAGAGTCCGAAGAACAATGCTGTCATCCCATCTTTGCCGATGTTGGCGGAGCAGTGCATGGGGAAGACGTCGCGCGGGGGCATCAGGAAATTCATCACGCCGAAGATGCATTTCTTGATTTCGCCTGCATATGCCGTGCCCCCGATCAGAATCATGCGCCGCGTGAAGTTCACCAGGATGAAGGCGCCGGAGTTGGTGCCATCGTGCAATGGGTCGGCATGTACTTCGGGCGCCGCCACCACCAGGAAGTCAGGCTGATGAGTTTGCAGCTCCTGGGCGGTGGGGCGGATGAAAAGCTGGCGCGCAAACAGGCTCTGCCACGCATGTTCCGTGATCACACGCACTGGCAGACGGTATTGCGGATCGGCGCCGGCAAACAGGTCCTGCACAAAAAGCTCGCGGTCGCGCAGGTGCTCCACTACTTTGTCGTAGAGAGCATCGAATTTTTCTCGCTCGAAAGGCTGGTTGATGGCGCCCCAGTGCACACGGTCGGCGGTTAGCTCGTCTTTGACCGTAAACTTGTCTTTGGGGGAACGGCCGGTGCGCCCGGTATAGGCGACCAGGCCGCCGTTGCTGGCCAGCCGGGCTTCGCCCCGCCGGATGGCGATCTCCACCAGCGGCGCAGCGTTCAGGTTGCGGTGCACCTTTCCGTGGCGCAACAATTCCGCCAGGCTGGGTTGAATGGCTGTAGACATGAGTGCGGCTCCTTGCAGACAAATCGGATATTGTGCCCTAAACCGTCGCCGCTTCCAAATCGGCGGCCTCAGGATGCTAACCGGGTTTTGATTGTCGCTTGTCCCGCGGGCGCGCGAAAGTGTCTTTGGTCACAATAGGTTGTGATCCGAAAAACCGGGCCCAGGGTTGCTTTTTCAGGCCGGAACGCCGCTGCGCGCCTCTTCCAGCACGGCGTCGAGATGTGCCAGCATTTGCTCTACGGTGAGCGCGTGCAGCTCGCGGCCCCCGTCTTCGCCCGATTCGATCGCCGTCTTCAGGTAATGTCCCGCGACCTGCACTGCCAGCGGATCGGTGATGGTTTTACCCGTGCGGCGGCCGTATTCCGTCCAGCCCGGCAAAGGCAGCGCAATCCAGACCGGGCGCCCGTTGGCCAGAAACTTGATGTCCACGGCATCGGCGTGGCGCGTGGAGATGGCCAGCACCAGCGCCTGATACAGGCAGTGCACCTCTTCTCCTGACCAGCGTTCGGTAGCGCGAAAATCCTCAAACATGGCGACCTAGTCAATATATACGAAGTCGCCGTGGTTGGCCCTTGGTTATGCCAGCTGCAGCAAGTCCCAGCGATTGCCGTACAAATCTTCGAATACCGCAACCAGACCGTAACTTTCCTTCCGCGGCGCCTCACAGAATTTGACCCCCTTCTCCTGCATGGCGCGGAAATCACGCCAAAAATCATCGGAACGGAGGAACAGGAACACTCGCCCGCCGGTTTGATCTCCCACTCTATTTGCTTGCTCCGGCGTTGCCGCTCGCGCCAGCAGCAGACGTGTTTCGCGGGAGCCGGGAGGCGCCACCAGCACCCATCGCTTTCCATCGCGCAGAGCAGTGTCCTCGATCAATTCAACCCAGCACGCCGCAATAGTAGGCCTTGGCCTCGTCGTAGTCGCGGACTACTACTGCCACGTACGCTATATGAAGAAACTTGTTTCCCATGTTCCTCCTGCCTGCGCTCGCGACGCCGGATAGAATATAAATTTATGGGTCAGAAGCCCCGCTTAAAAACCGCCTCTGCAACAAAATCAAAAATCCAGATTCTTAAGTCGGAAGTTCTTGATCTTCCCTGGCTGGTGCACGGCTTCAGCACTCGCGTGGGTGGACATTCGGCTGCATATGGTGGGTCCTCTCTCAACCTTGGCTTCACCAAAGACGATACCCGCGCCGCGGTGGAACGCAATCGCGAAGCTTTCCTCCGGGCGCTGGACGCTAATCCCGGCGCCTGGCACCTCGTCACCCAGCGCCAGGTACATTCCGATCTAATTCATTACGTCACTACTCCCGACGCTCATCCCACCGGCGACGGCCTCGTCACCGACGTACCCGGCCTGCTGCTCGGGGTGCTGACTGCCGACTGCCTTCCTGCGCTGCTGGTGGATACAAAGCTGCGCTCTATAGGCGCCTTCCACGCTGGCTGGCGCGGCACCCTGCACCGCATCGTGGAAAAGGGCGTGGGCGAAATGCGCCGTCAATTCGGCTCTACACCCGCCGACCTGCGCGCCGTCATCGGGCCCGGCATTCACTCCTGTTGCTACCAGGTCGGTGAAGAAGTGCGGCAAAAATTCAACTCGCAGTTCGCCTATGCCAGCGAAATTTTCCGCGAGATACGCGAATCCAGTCCCGTGCGTGAAAAATATCCTCTGCTGTTCCTCAACGCCCGCCCTCCAGGCCACGGCCCGGAGGAGGCTCTCCTTTACCTGGATTTGGTGGCGGCTAACACCCGCCAACTGCTTGACGCCGGTGTGCCCGCGCAAAACATCAGCGCCTCACCTCTCTGCACTTCCTGCCACACCGATCTGCTGTTCTCTTATCGCAAGGAGAAAGCAGTCGTGGGCAGACTGCTGGGCGTGGTCGGCATTCGCCCGGAGCAGCGAAAGGGAACAAACTCAGCGCTTCCCGGATAAAACGATGATCTGTCCATTATCGCAGCGGTAAATCGTGTCGCTGCTCGCCCAAATGGCGCGTCTCCCAATTTCCCGGCAGTGGTGCTCTGCGAGGTACTGCGGCCAGTTCATCCTCTTAGCTTTTGCCGCCAGCAGAAAGGCCGTCACGACTACCAGCACGATGATGACTACACCCACCGCCACGGCCCTCGACCTCATTTCCCTACTCCAGTCCGCCGCGCGCCAGTTGTACCGCCCGCAGCCCGGCCTGCGCCTTGTTGAGGCACTCCTGATATTCGCGTGCGGGGTCGGAATCAGCCACAATGCCTGCACCCGCCTGCAGGTAAGCGCGCTCACCCTTTACCACCATGGTTCGAATGGTGATGCAGGAGTCCAGGTTTCCGGCGAAATCGGCGTACAGCACCGCTCCGCCATATACGCCTCTCCGCACAGGTTCTAACTCTTCGATAATCTGCATGGCCCTCACTTTAGGCGCTCCCGTCAGCGTTCCGGCAGGGAAACACGCGGCTAGAGCATCAATGGGGTCCAATCCCTCGCGCAGGCGACCCTCAATTGCCGACACCAGGTGCATCACGTGCGAATAGCGTTCCACATACATTAGTTTGGGCACTGAAACGGAGCCGTATTCGCTGACCCGGCCAATGTCGTTGCGCCCCAAATCCACCAGCATGACGTGCTCCGCGCGCTCCTTCTCATCCTCGCGCATTTGCTTTTCCAGCGTCTGATCTTCGGCATCATCGCGGCCTCGCCGATGCGTTCCCGCAATAGGACGGTATTCCAGCCGTCGCCCGCTCACCCGCACCAGCATTTCCGGTGACGAGCCCAGGATTTGCAGCAGTTCTCCTTTACTCGTGTCCTTTTCCTTCCCCAACTCACGCAAGCGAAGGAAGTACATGTAAGGCGAAGGATTCACCGTGCGCAGGGCGCGATAAAGGTCAAAAGGCTGGGCGCCCGGCTCAAACTCCAGCCGCTGCGAAAGCACCGCCTGGAAGATATCTCCCGCCGCTATGTACTCCTTCATACGTTCCACGCCGTGCATGTAGTCGGCGCGGCTCGTGCGATGGCGGACCTTCAGCTTTCCGGAGAAGCGACGCGCCGCACGCGGGCGCAGCCGCCTCAAGCCTGCGCCCAGCTTCTTCTCGATGGCGGCAATATCGTGGAGCGCGCGCTCATAAGCCCGCTTCGGCCCCTCCCGCGAGACGTCGGCAGCGGCAATGATGTGGATCTGGTGCCGCAGGTGGTCGAACGCCAGCAGCCTGTCGTAGAACATCAACGCGCACTCGGGGGCCCGCAGGTCGTCTTTGGCGTGCTCCCCGATCTTCTCCAGCTGGCGCACAATGTCATAGGCAAAATAGCCCACGGCACCGGCAGTGAAAGGCGGCAGGTCGGGGACCACCGCCGCGCGGTGCTGGCGCAACATCTGTTGTAGGATTTTAAAAATGTCCCCCGCAGGCCGTTCCACCCGCCCGCGCTGCTCCACCATGATCTCGGTCCCGCGCGACTGCACCTGCATATAAGGCCGCGCGCCCAGGAAGCTGTACCGCCCGATTCTTTCTCCCGCCTCGATGGATTCCAGCAGGAAGGACCCTGGCTCGTCGCCGGCCAGCGCCAGAAAAGCAGACACCGGCGTCAGCAGGTCGGCGGTAATGGATTTGGCCACCGGCACCAGCGTGGCCTCGCCTGCCAGGCGGGAGAATTCCTTAAAGTCGGGTCGGAGCATTCTCTACTCGAGGAAAACGCACATTATATGAGGAAGATGGCAATACCCAGTATCCAGTACGTGGTTCCTAATACTCGGCTCCTATGCTCTTAGTTCCAAAAGCTTGGACGAAGGCGTGATGGGATTGGATACACCTGAAACCGTGTCCTTGAGGGACACAACCGCAGGATGATTCTGAACTGGGTACTAGATACTGGGGTACTGGCAACTGACAAATGACAACTGACTGGGTTACCGAACGCCCTTGCACTATCGGGCATTGACGGCGGCACCTCCGGGTTGCAAGATGGGCTAACGTCCAAAACAACCGGCGGAAGCCTATGTTAGTTAGATTCTGGGGAGTACGGGGGTCTACCCCTACTCCGCAGCCGGAAAATATGCGTTACGGAGGTAACACCTCCTGCGTCGAGGTGCGGGTCGGCGACGGCCTCTACATCTTCGACTGCGGCACCGGCCTGCGCAATCTGGGCAAGTGGCTCAGCAATCACGCTGGTCCCGGCATCTCCGCCCACATCTTCATCTCCCATTTTCACTGGGACCACATCCAGGGTATCCCCTTCTTCACGCCGCTCTACGATAACGGTGAGAACCGCTTTTTCTTTCACTCCTCCAGTCGCACCCGCAGCCTGCAGCGCGTGCTGGAAGAGCAGATGAACGAGCCTTATTTTCCCGTGGACATGGGCCAGATGGCGGCGCACCGCCACTTCCACGACATCGGCGAGGGCCAGATGACAATGGAGAATTGCGTGCTGCGCACCATGGCTCTGAACCATCCTCAAGGCTGCCTCGGCTTCCGCATGGAGACGCGCGACGGCGTACTGGTTTATGCCACCGACAACGAACCCGGCCAGGCGCTCTTCGACAAGCAAGTACGCAAGCTCGCCGAAGGCGCGGACGTGCTGATCTACGATGCCCAGTACCTGCCCGAGGAGTACGAAGTTTGCCGCCGTGGCTGGGGCCACAGCCACTGGCGTGAAGCCGTCAACGTAGTCATGGAGAGTGGCGCCAAGGAACTGGTGCTGTTCCACCACGATCCCGACCACGACGACTCCTGCATCGAGCGCATTGTCCGCGAGGCCGGCAATTACTATCCTCGCGTGCGCGCCGCCGCCGAAGGCATGGAGATCGAAATCGGCGTTCCTGCCCGCTTCCACGCTGCTGCCAGCCGCAAATAGCCGCCCTGTTGACTGGGCCGGAACCTGCCCCACTGATTTCCGAAAACCGAAACTTGGCCGACCCTACAATCACTCCAGTACGTATCACCTGTATCGAGGGCGTGTGTGCGAATTTTAGGCTGTCTCACTGCGGTCGTAATCCTCTCACTTACCATTCCTCTTAACGCTCGCAAGAAGCCTGACCCGGCGCCCGCGCCTCCAGTTGCAGCACCCAGTGGCCGCCTTCCTGTCACTCGCGTGGTGCTCTATAAGAACGGCGTCGGCTATTTCGAGCACAGCGCCCAGGTGCGCGGCTCGCAGGAGCTCAGTATTGATTTCACCACCGCTCAGCTCAACGACGTGCTGAAGTCACTGACCGTGCTCGACCTCAACGGCGGGCAGATCGCCGGCATCCGCTACAACTCCATCGCGCCCCTCAGCGAGCGCCTGAGAACCTTGCGCCTTCCGCTGTCCAGCCAGATCACTCAGGCCGAGTTTCTCAACGCCATCCGCGGTGCCGAGGTAGAAGTACGAAGCGCTTCCGGCATGGCCCAGGGCCGGGTCCTGAGTGTGGAAACGCGCACTCAGCGGACGCGTGACCAGATCACCCAATCCACCGAGCTCTCCGTCGTCAGCGACACCGGCGAACTGCACACCTTTGAACTGGGGCCCGGCACCACGGTTCACGTCACTGACCCGGAACTGGACCACGAGCTTGGCCGCTACCTCGATGCCGTCAGCTCTCTGCGCGCCGGTGATCTGCGCCGCATGACCATCTCCACCTCCGGCAATGGCGACCGCCAGTTGTTCGTCAGTTACATCAGCGAAGTGCCGGTCTGGAAGAGTACCTACCGCATTTTGCTGCCTTCCAAGCCCGGCGAGAGCGCCATCCTGCAGGGCTGGGCGATTGTGGACGACACCATCGGCGAAGATTGGAACAATGTCCGCCTGTCACTGGTAGCGGGCGCTCCGCAATCCTTTATTCAGGAGATTTCACAGCCTCTGTACGCTCGCCGTCCTGAGGTGCCCCTTCCGGAAACCGCCATGCTTACGCCGCAAACCCATGCCGGCACCATGGTAGAAGAAAAAGGAACCGAGGCCCCCGCCGCAGCCCCCGCCCCCGCTGGCCAAATCGGCGGTGTCTACAGCGGTCCGACCGGCAGCCTGCAGGGCAGAGTAACCGACCCCTCCGGAGCCGTCGTCGCCAACGCCCAGGTCTCCGTTACCAATAACGCCACCGGAGCCTCCCAGAGCACCGTCACTGATGCAACGGGGACGTACCACTTTTCTGCCGTGCCCACCGGGGCCTCGACCCTTCGGGTTAGTCTTACGGGTTTTCGAAGCACCGCCGTCAACTTCTACGCCAACATGAACACCATGAATCAGGTAGACGCAACCCTGCAGATAGGCGCAAATGCAGAGGCTGTAGAGGTGAGGGCGGAGCCGCCCCAAATACAAACCAGCGTTTCCATGCTCGCCAGCACACAGCAAGCGGCGGCCTCAGCCAAAGCGGTGGGCGCTCTCTTCGAATACGACGTGCAGCAGAAGATCACCATCGGGCAGAACCAGTCGGCGCTGGTGCCCATCATCCAAGCCAAGGTTGACGCCGAAAAAGTCACGCTGTGGACCGCGCCCAGCGGCGACGATGATAATGATGATGCTGCCAAGGCCCATCCCGCCTTGCGCGCCTTGTGGCTCAAGAACACCAGTGGTCTTACTCTGGATGCCGGCACCTTCAACGTGCTCGATGCCGACACCTTCGCGGGCGAGGGCTTGCTCGACCCCATCCACGCTAATGAGCGGCGGTTGCTCTCCTACGCGGCCGACCCCGCCATTCGTGTAGAGGCAGCGCAGGAAGGCGATGACATGCCCATTGCCCGCGTGCAGATTGCCAAGGGAATGATGACTTCTACCTACGAGCAGCGCCGCACCACCACCTATACCATCCGCAACTCCGATACTTCGCCGCGGCAGGTCATCCTCGAGCACCCGCTCCAGGAGGATTGGGAACTCATGTCCGGTTTGAAGCCGGAGGAAACCTCCAATTCGACTTACCGCTTCCGGGTCCAGGCCGATGCCGGCAAAACCACGGAGTTCAAGGTGCAGGAACGCCATCCCACGGAAGCAGGCTTTGCCCTCACCAATCTGACCAACGACCAGGTGGTGCTGATGATGAAGCAAAAGCGCGTCACGCCGGCCATGCAGGAAGCCTTTAACCGCATCCTCACCCAGAAAAATGAAATCACCGATCTCGACCGCGCGATGGCCACCCGCCAGCAGGAAGTGCAAGGCATCAATGCCGACCAGGGACGCTTGCGCGAAAACATGAAGGCGCTCAAAGGCAGTGCGGAGGAAAAGGCGCTACTGCTGCGCTACACCCGGGCGCTTAATCGCGAAGAAGATCGTCTCAACGTCTTAGGCGAGGAGATCACACAGCTCAAGAAAAAGCGTGAGATGGCAGGCAAGACCCTCGACCAGCTGGTGATGGGCGTCAACCTCGACCAGACCTTTTAATCCCATTCAGGTTTGTGGCGGCCCCGCTTGGCTTCCGACGGCGCAAAATGGATTTAATTAGAAGCTATCTCATAAATCGGTTTTGAAAGGGCGTGGCTTCAGCCACGCCGTCAGGAGCCTGCACAACTTCAAGCCTTCCGGGATCTAATAATTAGGAAGGCCTCAGCCGCTAAGATGCCATGACTACCAAAGAAAAGCCACCCACTAGGGACCAGAAAACTGGCACCAGCTACCAGGGTAGCGCCTTTGATACCGGCGTCATATCATGACGTCCACCTTCGGCTTGCCCCCTGGGGCGCACCCTTCATATACTGTTGGTTTCGCCGGAATCAAAATTTTAGATTGGACGCATTCAAAATTCCGGACCTTCGCCCCGGAGAACTCCTATGAAAACCATCGCCTTGGAACAGGAAATCAACCC
>DATFDP010000001.1:0-8059 GCA_035252015.1 Terriglobales bacterium | reverse complement strand
GTGGACGGAGTCAGTGGTTGCGGTAAAGCCGCTGGCTTCCAGCCGCATCATGACGAACAACCTGAGCGTAACGTTTATTGCATTTGCGATGGGAATCACCGCCGGTGTTGGAACGGTGTTGAGCATGGTTTTCAACGGACTCCTGTTAGGAGTGGTGGGAGCTGCCTGCTGGCTCGGAGGCATGAGCCTCTCCTTGTGGAGCTTTGTTGCCCCGCACGGCGTTCTGGAACTGCCCGCCATCTTTATCGCCGGGGGGGCGGGTCTGCGGATTGCTCAAGGCATGCTGTTTCCTGGCATGTTGCCCAGACGCGATTCCCTGGCGCGAGCGGGCGGCGAGGCTGTCCGTCTTGTGCTTGGAGTAATTCCGATCCTGATTCTTGCCGGGACGATCGAAGGCTTCATTTCTCCGTCACCGGCCATTTCATGGCATTGGAAGTTCATTCTGGCCGGCGGCATTGCCATGGTTTTCTTCAGTTACCTGTTTTTCTGCGCCCGCGGTGAGCTGGCGGAAGCTCCAGCAGAGATAGCTCTGCCGGCCCGAGTTGTTCTGCATTGCTGAACACCGCCTTAGCAAGTCAACCCCTGCAAATTGTTTGACCATCTTAATCCCAAGGGGTGGTCTATGATCCGTTTTCAGTGCGACACATGTGGACGATTGAAGGAACGTGATGAAGCCTGGATCCTGGGTTTTGCCGCGGAAAACATCGGCGTAACTTCAGCTCGCCGCGAGGTGTCCATTTCCGGAACCTGGGACCGCCCTCGCGCCGTGGAGGCTTTGGCAGTGCACTTCTGCTCGGACGAATGCCGGGCGGAGTACATGACCGCTCTCTTCGGCGACACGCCCACAACTCGAGAAGGCCAGGCTACAGCCACCAAACGTCGCATCAAGAGGATGGTTCCCGGCGCTGTGGTGGACACGGTTGTGGCCGAGAGCAAAGAACCCGTGGTGATGAAGAGGACTGTGGTAAGGAAAAAACGGGTGTCCTAGAGAACTAGATCAGCCCCCTCTCCTTCACCTCCAGATAACGGTTCACCAGGACTGTCGTTAGCGCATCAGGAGATATTTCCAGAGCCAACGCGCCTTTTCCGCGCACGCGGACCAGCAATGTTTCTCTTCTCTGTACAAGCTCCTGGGCGGCCATGATCTCGAACATCTGCTCTGGATTTTCCGGGTACTTTTTCGCCAGGCGCTGCAAGTCGGTTTGCGCGATTACAGCAAACAGGAGAAGGTGCTTGGAAAGTATGCGCGACGCGCTCTCAACTACTTCCGGTGTCATGGATGTGTCGGCGAGATCGGTGATCCAGATAATCAGTCCGCGCTGTCTCTGCATTTGCAGCAGCGCCGACGCCGCGTGAAGGTGATCCGCTTCGGCCGCTTCCTCGTGAGCTGAAGCAAGCGCCTCCAGGATGGCTCGCATATGTCCGATGCCCCGGCCAAGGCCAACCCGCTGCTGAATGTTACGGCCATACACCAGCAAGCCGGTGCGATCGCCGGAATAGAGCGCGATCTGAGCGAGCGAAAGCGCGGCGTTAACTGAGAGATCGAGCTTGCTGAGTTCGCCCACGCGGGCGCGGAGCAGCCGGCCCGCGTCCATCACAATCCACACCGCCTGGCTGCGCTCAACCTGGTACAGCTTGGTTACGTGCTTCCCCCGCCGCGCTGTGGCAGTCCAGCAGATGTCGCGAAATTCGTCGCCTGGCTGATACTCGCGAAGGCTTTCAAACTCGCGGCCAGTACCACGCTGGCGAATGAGGCGCTTTTCTAGTTCAATCTGTCGCGCGCGGGAAAGATAGATGTTGTGCCGCTTCGCTTCCTCGAGATCGGGGAACACGCGGATCTTCTGCTGCAGATCGGCGAAAGCCCAGCGCTCGGCGAAATGGGCCGGGCTTTGATACCGAAGCCAGACTCCGGCCAGCTTGATGTCACCGCGCTGCAACGGCCTTGCCGTGTAGCAGGCCGAACCGCTGCGGCGAGGGCCAGCCTTAACCACCAAATCCGGAGGCACGCTTCGCAGAGAGCTGGGGACGTCATCAAGCAGGCGGCACTCAACCGAAGCGCCGCTAAGGTTTTGCATTTCGAGCGTGACTTCGACATGGTTGCTCAGTGAAGCCGGACCACTCCACACTCGGTGCACGATCAGTTGATGGGGTTGGGCAAGCTGTTTCAGATCGATAGCCCAGGCGATAACAGCACAGAGGTCCCACGCCGCCATCACGAGCAGAAAGCGACTGTCCCAGAACGCAGGGACAGCCCAGAGCACGCCGAGCGCAAGCAACAGGAAAAATCGTCGAGCGAAAGCGTAAGGGAAACGCTTGTGCGACCTTGCAGCGGCGCGCACGGTTGGCGGGACGAGAGCTTGGCGGCGAGAGGTCATTTCTCACCACGGAGACGCGGAGGCACAGAGATTGTCCAAACCAGGATATTCTTTGTTTTGTCGCTCCGCTTCGCTGCGCTCCAGCCTACGGCAGTGTGGAGTAGGTCTGATCGCCCGCTTACCCAGTCCTTATCCCTCATCCCGCTTCGCGGGACTCGGGAACGGACTGGGCTACTTTCTGCCGCGCCTAACGGCGCTGCCGCGTCGCGAGGGATGAGTCGTTGCGGTTTCCGGCTCCAGTTTTGGTACAACTCTGCAAAGCAGAACCGATGCTGACGCGCGGCTAAGCTGTGCCGAAGGTTCATTTGGGAACTTCCACGGTATTGATAGTCTCCTTCAGCACCTGATCGCTGTCCTGTCCTTCCAACTGTGCTTCAGGTTTCATCATGATGCGGTGGCGAAGAACGGGGAGCACGGCTGACTTCACGTCATCCGGAATCAGGTAATCGCGTCCTTCAAGCGCTGCTGCGGCCTTGGCCACCATCATCAGACTGACGGCCGCGCGGGGGCTTGCGCCCATTGTGAGTGACGGCCAGTCGCGCGTCCGGCGCACCAGGGCCACCATGTAGCGGAAGAGTGCGGGCTCCACCGTGGTGCGCCGCACCTCAGCGCGCGCGTGCGCGAGGACTTCCGTACTCAAGGGGGCAATCTCAACTGCTTCGAGATGATGGGAGTCGAAGCCGCGATGGTGTTTTTCAAGAATTTGGGTTTCCTGATCGGCCTCAGGGTAGGAGATGCGGATTTTCAGAAGAAAACGGTCGAGCTGTGCTTCAGGCAGAGGATAGGTTCCCTCAAACTCAATCGGATTTTGCGTAGCGAACACCGTGAAGAATTCTGAGAGATGATGAGGAATGCCGTCGATCGTGATCTGCCTTTCCTCCATGGCTTCCAGCAGTGCAGCCTGTGTGCGCGGGGGCATGCGATTGACCTCGTCGGTCAGGAGCATGTCAGTAAACAGCGGGCCCCGATGCAGCGCAAACGTGCTGGTGGCGAGATTGAGCACGTTGCTGCCGATAATGTCTGCCGGCATAAGATCCGGCGTGCACTGAACGCGCCGGAATTCCAGGTCAAAAAGACGGGCGAAGCATTTGATCACCAGAGTCTTCGCGATTCCGGGCACGCCTTCCAGTAACGCGTGCCCGCCGCACAAAATCGTGAGCAGGCACTGGTTGATAAGTTCTTCCTGTCCGACAATGATCTTGCCCAGTTCAGTTCGCCCGTGCTCGAGCACCCGGGACACGTTCTCCATGAATTGCGTTCTCCTCCAGGAGGTTTAAATTCTGCATGTGGCGGTTGAGCTCCTGCGTCAACTGCAACACCAGATTTTCGTCGGGTTCGTGTTGCCGCAAGACAGCCTCAATTCTACTTAAGAGGCCGGACAGCCCGTCACCCTTCTTATACCCGACGCGGTTGCGCAATGCCTGAACAAGTGCCTCAGCCGCGATCTCGGGATTCAGTCCCAGGTGCCGGGTCACAATCGTGCGAAATCGGCTATAAGGCACCTCTAGAGCAGCATGGGTCGTTTTACCACGGCGATACAGAGCTCCGAGCGTCTCCACAAATTCGAGTGGCGAAAGGCGTGACCTCTCCTCTGCTGGATGAATGGGCAAACTACGCCGGGAAAAGGTGAGCAAAACAACGCCCAGCAGAAGAACGCACTGCAGCAAGCCGAACATCAGCGGCGAGTTTGCTATGTACGCGCCAAGGCTCTGGCGGAAGCCATGGAAGTATTCGTCCCAGAGAATCCGCGTGTCTTTGCTGCTTCCGACTGAATTGAGCAGGAGAGCAAGATTGCCCGGCGCCGTAATTCCAGCGTTTGTCATCGGAGTGACCGAAGCCCACCAAATTACCTCTCCGCGTCCCACGTGGTAGGAGACCACCACGGGCCTTTCGCCGTCGGCATAATGGACAAGATAACGGGTCGAGCTTTGCTTCCAATAGGAACCGGGAGCCATACGAATTGCGCCGCCGCGCGTCAGCGGCGTAAGCAACTGCGGCTGTATCGTCTTCCAGTCAGGTCCGGGCATTGACTCGGGGACAGTATCGGCCTGCGCAAGAAACAAAGACACGGTACGTCCAGTGATGAGGACCCGCCCGCCACGTGCAAGATACAACTGCAGCGCGGCTTTTTCTTCGTCGGACGGCAGAATGAATGGAGAGGCCAGCACGAGCAGAGTGTGCGCTGCGTCGTCCGGCAGCGCACTCGGCGGCTGCTCCCATCGGTCAACTTTGTGACCTTCCTGCTCCAGCAACAGATAAGCGGCTTTGGCGCCCTGCGAATCGGCAGAATAGGAACTGGGAATTTGTGATTCCTGCTGGTTGGCTGACTTGACCGCCAGGGCCACGATGAGGATGAGGACAATCGCGAATCCCCAAAGCACCAGGCGGCGATCACTGGCGAGAAGGTTCAGCGGCATCCCAGCTTCTCCAGGTAGGCGAGCGATTCCTCAAAATCCTGGCGCAACGCGGGCCGGTCACCGTACCAGACAATTTCGAATTTTCTTGTCAGGGTGGAAAGCGGCGTATAGCCGGGGTGCCGCGTGGTGAGCAGGCCAAGGTATTCCCGTGGGGTGCGCGCGCGGTTCGGCTTCCAGGCCCCGCCCGATTCCAAAAATGATATGGCAGCCCAATACGCAAGGTGGATGGCGTTGCGCCAGTCCTGCCTGTCCGAATGCTGGCGGGCTTCGGCGAGCCAGGCGCGCCAGCTCTTTGCGGAGGGCGCAAAGGGCACAATCTCGCGCGCCGGCGGCTCTTCCGGTCTGCGACGAAGACGATTCGCAATCCAGAACAGGAGCAATATCAGAGCGACTGCTACCAGCCCGTAGATGAGAAACTGTAACAAGGTAAAAGCTCCGGTGCGCCCAATATGTACGTGATCGAAGAGGCGGTCCAGCCAGCGATAGAAGCGCGCCAAAAGCGTTTCCTTCACTCCCGGCCCGTGGACGTTTCTGAATTCGCGGCGGGAGAGGATGTCGTGAAGTTCACCTCGGGCATCGGCAAGGTCTGCGGACTCCCGATCGTATGCCGCAGCATCCTCTTCCAGCCGGCCAACATAGTTTCTAATTTCCTGGACGCGCTGATGCTGGAGTTTTGCGTCAGCGCGCGCAAACTCCGCCAGATCATTTTTAAGCGGACGGTAGTTGACGGTTGTGACCCCTGACCCGGTGTTGACGGTTACCTGATCGGGAATTGTGGCAATCACACTCCCTGCCTTCTCAGGATTCGTCTCAAGAGGCTGGATCTGGTCGGCTATGTTATGGAGTTGCTGACGGTAGTCGCCAATTGAGAGCGCAGTATCCGCCGCTGCTGAGAGGCAGAAGAAGAAACAAAGCAGAACGATTCCTGGTGAAGCGAGCGGGTGAGCGCGTTTCATCCAGCGGTAGAAGTTGCGCCTGCCACCGGTCCTCCCGCCAGTTCAGGGCCCTCAGAGATGGCTTCCATCATCAATTGCAGATCAAAGGCCTCCTTGCGGACGCGCTCATCGTAATAGACCAGAGCCATGGCGATGGTGGAGATTGGGCCGGCCACCATGGTGCCGATAAATTGAGCCGCGTAAATCCAGGCCAGTGTGCCCGCATTCATGTGTAGCCCGTGCGGCGAAAACATTCCCGATTGAAAATACGCGGGCATCTGCAAAGCGGCTTTTATACCAAAGGCAATGGCGCCTGTCAGCAGATAAACCAGGAAGACCTCTCCCATTCTGCCTCGGGTGAGAAATTTGCTCCTGATCATGGAGAACTTCACGGGCAGGTTCTCGATGGCACAGGCAGGAACGGCCAGCGCATAACGGCAAAAGGCGTAGATCATCCAGACGAATCCACCCAAACCAGCCGAAAGCAACAGAAAGAACCCACCTAGTGCTGTCGCCATGGTACCCGGATCGCCGGCCTTTGACTTGGTGGCCATAAAGATAACAAGGCCAAAAAGAATGGCGTACACCAGCATCATAGGGCCAGCGGCGATAGCGAAAATCCTGACAACCAAGGCAATAATCCTTGCGAACAGGGGCTTGATGCGTCCATAGGCCTGGCGAATGCTGGTGGATTTGCCTAGGTGAAGCATGGAGACGGCATAGACCGTCGCGCCCGAGGCTATCGCGTACCCGATGATATACGCCGCCAGTCCAAGCACCATGCCGATGACGCCGCGCGTCATGATGTCACGAAAGAAGACGCGCATTACTTCCGGACTGGCAGTTGCGGGGTCAGGCGTGACGGGCATTCCGAAATACCACACCTGCGCGAGCCCTGCGAGCGTGGTGAGCGCCGGCGCAACCATGGCGATCCCGGCAAACAGCCAGAAATTCCTGCGATAAAGATAAAACGTTCTATCCAGCACCTGTGAGGTGCTCATGGGGCGCAGGACTGAATCCATAACAGCTTTCTCCGGGCGTTGGTTACGTGCATGGTAGCACAACGAGATGCTGGCGGAACCGGAACCGCTCCATCGGCTCGACTAGCAGGCGTTATCCGGGAGTTGCTCTCTGATAGACTCACCTGTTTGATTCCTGTGAGGACCCAACGAGTGAGACAACTTCCTGTAATGGTGGTCCACGGCGGCGCGTGGGCCATGCCTGACGAAGTGGTGAAGGCGCATATTGAAGGCGTGAACAAGGCCATGGCGGAAGGCTGGCGCATTCTAGAGAGCGGTGGCCGGGCGCTCGATGCCGTGCAAGCCGCAATCGCGTACATGGAAGAGGATGACACATTTGACGCTGGGCGAGGGAGCTTCCTGACTCGCGACGGCCGCGTTCAGCTGGATGCGCTGATGATGGATGGGGCGACCCTGCGCGCGGGGGGAGTAGGCTGCGTGGAGCGTATCCGCAATCCCATTGAGGCAGCGCGACTGGTGCTGGATGAAAGCCCGCATGTCTACATGGTGGGTGAGGGCGCCGAGGTATTCGCCCAGGAACACGGCATCAAGCTTTGCCGCAATGAAGAACTGGTGATTGAGCGCGAGGTGCGGCGACTGAAAGAAGCGCAGGCAAAAGCTGCTGCCGGCCAGCCTGACACCACATTCGCGGGGCTTGATCGGGGCCATGACACCGTGGGCGCAGTCGCGCTGGACGCCGATGGCAATATTGCTGCCGGGACGTCGACCGGTGGCACACTTAACAAGGCGCCAGGTCGCGTGGGCGATTCGTCACTCATTGGGTGCGGCTGTTACGCGGATAACCAGAGCGCGGCGGTTTCCTGCACAGGATGGGGTGAGCCGATCATGAAACTGGTCCTGGCCAAGTGGGCTGCGGACCGCGTAAAGACTGGCGGCGCGCCTGACGCCGTAGCTCAGGAAGCCATGTTCTACCTGCAACGCCGCCTGCAAGGGCATGGAGGCATGATTCTGCTCGACCAGCGAGGCCGCTTCGGCATCGCCCATAACACCCCGCGAATGGCATGGGCCTACAAAAATACGGAGAGTGAGAGATCCGGAGTGAACTGCTAGTCTACGCGGGGATGTCTCGGCTTGGCGCACCCGGCTTCGATCCTGCTGCGGGCGATGCCACGATTTACAATAGATTAGTTAGCTAGCACTGTTGCAGGGGAGCTGATGTACGAAGTCACCGTAGAAGATACATTTGCTGCAGGGCACTACCTGCGTGATTACCGTGGCAAGTGTGAGAACCCGCACGGGCACAACTACAAAGTCCGTGTGACTCTGCGCGGCGCGGAACTGGACAAGGCCGG